>JAFZDG010000337.1 GCA_017561285.1 Bacteroidaceae bacterium | reverse complement strand
GCACCGGGGATCCACCTCTTCCCATCCCGAACAGAGAAGTTAAGCCCGGTCACGCCAATGGTACTGCGCAAGTGGGAGAGTAGGCAGCCGCCACTTAAATCGCCCTGACAACAAACGTTGCCGGGGCGATGTTTTTTTGTATATATTGTGTTAATTGTGGATTTATTGGGGGTGTTATTGTATTATTTTTATATCTTTGCGATATAAACCTTAAATCATAATACAATGAAACGATTTGCAATTTTATTGGTAGCAGTGTTTGCAATGCTTGCTTTTACTGCCAGTGCGCAGAAGAAGGGTGAAACAAGTATCGGTGGTAATATCGGTTTGGGTATTACTTCGGCCGGTTATGACGGCTATATGAATACCGGCGTTACATTTTCGTTGGCTCCCGAATTGGGCTATTTTATAGCTGATAATTTGAAGATTGGTGCCGGCTTGGAATATTCGATCAATTCGGGAATACACTCATTTGCTTTTATGCCTAATGTGTCGTATTATGTTCGTATGGTAGATAATCTCTATTATGTTCCCTCGTTGGCTATCGGAGGTGGATTTCTTGCTCAAGATTCTGATGTAGCAGGATTGTTTGGATTCTCACTCGATCTGTTTGCGATGGAGTATAAGGCAACTAAAAACTTTGGCTTTGGCGCAAGTTTAGTGAATCTTTCTTATGCTTTGATGGGTGGTATAGATAGTTTGAACTTCTCTATCTTAACTTCACCTACCGTAAGTTTCCGCTATTATTTCTAAACGTCGTTGAGATATTAAAGCAATAGCCCCTCGGAAAGTGGGGCTATTGTTTTATATATGTATATGGGTTAATTTACTTTTTCTTCGCTGGCTTTATATAATATCTGGTCGAGAATGATGGGTATATCATCTTGTTTGATGCCGGCCGATATGAGATCTGAAATATCTTGGGTGAAGTTTTGCCGGAATTTCTCGATGTTATTTCCATCGGTTTTTATGCTTTGCAGGTATAGCTCAATGGCTTTTTGTAGGTTACCTTTTGCCCAATATACGTGTGCCGCATTGAGGTAGTCGAGTGCGGTAGGCTTGTTGTCAATAATTTTTTGATACCAGCTTGCTGCTTGATCATACTTTCCTGCGAGGAATGAGCACCATGCAATAGGCCGTCGTGCTTTGGTTCCTTTGGTATCGAGATAATCTACTTTGAAATAGTAGTTGAGAGCTTTGTTGTACTCTTTTTGTTCCAGGTAGCAGTGGCCTATATTGAGGTTGATAGATAGATTTTCAGGCTCGTATTGTATGGCACGCAAGTAGTAGTCGAGAGCCATCTCGGTCTTTTTGAGGTTGCGGTAACACGTTGCTATGTGTTGAAGTGTCCACACGTGGTTGGGTTTGATAAGGTCGGCTCGTAGGTACAACTCGAGTGCTTCGTTGTAATTGCCCAGCGACTGGTAGCAATAGGCATACTTTTGAAACAATTCGCTGTCGACGTAGTTGTTTTGCGATAGAATGTCGAGTATGTATATTGCTTCTTTGTAGTTTTCGTTTTTGAAGAGATATTCACTGAGCGTTTTGAGCATTTTGTTGTTAATAATGATATTCCTGATATGACCTGTCTCCAGCAACTTGTTGATGGGTATGGCAAAAATATCGAAAAACTCGCTGCGATATCGATTCAGCTTTATAAACCGATATAAATCTTGTATATATCGGTTGGATATGTTGCTCCGTTCTCGACTTTTGCGGTATAATTCGGCTTTGGCTTCTTCTTGCATTTGCAAGTTTTCTCCACTGAATTGTGCGGCTATCATTTGTCGTTGTGAGGCCGGAGCTTGCGACAATGATAGGCAAAGTGAGTATTTGTCGCTGTTGCAAAGAAATGCCGATGCGTGTAGTATATTGGCAAAGTCTTTACTCCACCTTTCGCTTCCTAATGATTCGATAACGGCTGTATGGTTGGTCATAAATGGCATAAACCAATTGGATATTTCGCTGAAGAACGGAAAGCCTTTGAGATGTGCAAAGGTGCTCATAAATACATCTGCCCCTTGCATTTGTAGCTCGTTCATTTCTATTATGTTGTCGGCTATGCCGGTTTGGTCCATTAATTCTTGCCACTCGGGATTGTGCTCGAGCGACTCTATGTCAATGAGAGCATCGTCTTCTTTTATTTTCTTGTATAGCGATGGGCTTATTTTCATCATCTTGGGCAGCAACTCTTCAGTCATTTTACGCGATATTTTTTCTGTATCGCGGCCTCGAACAAGTTGTAGCAGAATGTTGTGTGTGTCGGTTTGTACTTGTGTGTTGTCGAAAAGAAGCGATATGCGGTTGTATAGATTCTCGTAGAGATGTAGTCGTGTGTGGTGGCAAAGTATGGCCGCCAATATGCCGCATAAGGCTCGTATTTGCACCTCTGCACTATCGTTGTTTAGGTAGGCATCAATGAGGATGTCTATCTTTGTTTCGTCAAAGTAGTGAATAATGCTGAGTGTCATTGCCGATGTGACGAGTGCCGAGACCGACTCGGGCATGCGATGTGGCTCCAAAGCTTCGCGCAGTGTTGCGTAGTCATCGGCTTGAGGCGGGAAGTTGCACCAGGTATATTCAAAGAAATCGGTGGCAATGCGCTCTACCTCTTTCCTTTTGTTTGCAGAGGAGGTCGAGTCGGGTATCAGTTCGCTTAAAGACAATTCGTTGACACTGTTGTCTAAAGAGTCGAATATTTGCAACAATGTTTTGTTGCTTTTGAGTATTTTTCTCTTTGTAATGTAGTATTGTTTTGTAGAGTTCTCTACAAGCAACTTGTCGCAAATAATATCGGTAATATGATAGGTAGTGTTGATAAGGTAGTTATACACCTGTTTGCGTTCCGGATCGTCCACACCCTCTATCATATATTGTATCATATATCGATACGAAGTCTCCAGTTCTTTGAGTTTTGCATCTATGCTCCACTCTTGTAAGTTGGCCGATAGGTTGTGTATGCGGGCAAATGCACTTTGTAAGTGGCGTTGTTGCAGAGCGGTGTATATTTCTTGCCGGGCTGTGTCAACTTCTTTTGATAACATATAAGTCTAATTGAATTATATTGTATAAACATCGTGCGATGTTTATATATCGGTAGCTTGTGATGAGTTCGGTATTATTAACTACTTTTATGTTGTAAAGGTAGTGAAATTCTAAAAAATTACTATCTTTACAACCGAAAAAAATAAATAGATATATGTTTTCAGGAATAGTTGAAGAGGCTGCAACGGTAAAAGCATTGCGTACCGAGCAGGGAAATTTGCATTTAACATTGAGTTGCTCATTTGTCAATGAGTTGAAGATAGATCAAAGTATAGCGCACAATGGTGTGTGTCTTACAGTTGTGAGTATCGACGGCGATACCTATACCGTAACGGCCATTAAGGAGACACTTGAACGCTCCAACTTGGGTTTGCTCAAGGTGGGTGATAAGGTAAATCTCGAGCGCAGTTTGGTAATGAATGGCCGTCTTGATGGTCATATTGTACAAGGTCATGTCGATCAGACTGCTTGCTGTCGTGAGGTTGTAGAGGCCGATGGTAGTTGGTACTATACATTTGAGTATGATCTTGATAGAGAGATGGCTCGTCGTGGTTACTTTACGGTAGATAAAGGTTCGGTAACAGTCAATGGTGTGAGTCTTACGGTGTGCAATCCTACCGACAACACATTCCAGGTGGCTATTATTCCTTATACTCACGACAATACCAATTTCTGCCAGATAGAGGCCGGTACGGTTGTGAATATAGAGTTTGATATCATTGGCAAGTATTTGTCGCGTATGATGCATTTTGCCGAATAAAAAGTAGGTTGTATGAATAGATTTATAGACCTTGCAAGTCATCGT
>JAFZDG010000336.1 GCA_017561285.1 Bacteroidaceae bacterium | reverse complement strand
TATATCAATAATTTAATATGGTTTATTAATAACCCGGGTTTTGAACCAAGTTAGAGTTTGCGTTCATATCCGATACGGGGAGGGGAAGGATGTTGTATTTGGCATCGAATGATGTACCGTTGGCTACGCCGGCTTTCCAGTCCCAGTTGTAGTCTGTGTTACCACCGAAGCTGTTGAAGCGTACCAAGTCGATACGACGACGACCTTCGAAGTAGAACTCACGAGCCCACTCATCGCGGATAAGGTTGAGAGTAAGGTTGCTTACGGTTTGTGCATTGGCACGCTCGCGCAAAGCATTGAATTTCTCGATAGCTGCACCTTCATTGCCATCGCGGAACATAGCCTCGGCGTATGTCAAGTAAGCTTCAGCAGCGCGAAGGAAAGGAATGTCGGTCTCGGGAACTTTTACTTCCACGTCGTTGCTGGCAACGGGGCCGCCTGTCTTAGAGTCGAGGTTGTTCCATTTGGTTACACCCCAACCGCTTGTGAAGGCATTGGGATCTGAAATAGTGGGATCGTCAGCTGTTTGGTAGAACATTGCGCGATCGTCGGCACCATTTTGGAATTTCTCAACGAGCGATTTACGAGCGCGGATACCACCCCAACCATCTACTGTACCCCACTCGGGCATACCGGCAGTGTGAGTTGCGGCTACGAGGAAGTATGAGCCAGAATAGGTCTTGGTGTAGTTACCATGTTGAGCGATGGGAAGGATAATCTCTTGCATAGCATCGGCATTGCTGTCGTTGTCACCCATAAAGAGTGCTGCGTAGTTGTCGGCCAATTTGTAGCTTGAGTTGATAACCTTCTCGGCATAAGTAGCAGCATCGGCCCAACGAGCAGTACCGGTGTAAACCTCGGCGTTCAAGTAGAGACGCGAGAGGAGCAACCATGCAGCAGCGCGGTCAACGCGGTAGTACATACCGGCATTGGGTTGGCTCATTTCGTTTTGTATTTCGAGCAACTCTTGCTCAAGGAAAGCAAAGATGTCGGCACGTTGAGCTTGTTGGGGATTTTCGTTTACAACTCTTGTTACCAAAGGAACGTTGGCATACATATCCATAAGGTAGTAGTAGTTGAGAGCGCGGATAAAGCGAGCCTCGGCACGTTGCAATTGAGTTTCGGCATCCTCAGCACCCTCTGTCATTTCCAAGAAGTGGTTGCAAAGAGTAGCACCGAAGAAGAGACGATAATAAAGACCTTGTACAAATACATCGGTATCGGTCCAACCGGTATAGTTGGCTTCTGTAACACCTTGGTCGCTGAACCAGCAGCAGAGCGCCTCGTCACCTGCAAGGTTGTTGAGATACCACAATGTACGATAGAAACCAGATTGACCTTCATCGATACCCATAGCATCGAGGTCACCACCACCGGCAGTACCTTGCATACCGGTCATACCCAATGAGGCATAGATCTTGGTGAAAACAGCTTGTTGGTCGAACTCTTGCGACACTTGGGGGTTGATGGGTGTCACATTCAAGTCGTCCACGCAAGAGGTGAGTCCGAGTGTCAATGCCATCGCACCACCTATTATTATATTCTTTATATTAAGTTTCATGACTTATATGTTTTGCGTAGTTTATGATTAGAAATCGAGAGTCAAACCGATCAACGATACAAGAGGACGAGGATAGATGTTGTTGTCTATACCACCGTTAACCTCGGGGTCGATACCATTGTAGCCGGTAATCACGAAGGGATTTTGTACTGTTGCATATACGCGACCGCTGAATACGCTACCCTTGAATGAGTAACCGAGGGTAATGTTGTCGCAACGGAGGAACGATGCATTTTGTACGTAGTAGTCGCTTGCATAAGAGTCATCGGTACCGAAGAATTGAGTATCGAGAGCCGACAAAGGACGATTTGAGAAGAAACCGAGTGTAGAATATACATCGAGGTTAGAGTTGCAAGCGTCGTTGTTGTTATATACGTAGTTGCCGAGGGCAGCACGCAATGAGAAGCTGAAGTCCCAGTTTTTCCACATCAATTTTGAAGTGAAGCCCATAGTAACATCGGCAGCGGGGTTCTCATATACATATTTATCGGCAGCTGTGATTTGACCATCGGCGTTGCGGTCAACGAAACAACCTTGGATGGGTTTGCCTGTTTGGGGATCGTAAACTTGCTCATATACATAGAACGAACCGGCGGGATAACCTACTTTGTGAATCTTGATAGGTGAACCTGTACCTGCCGAAGCATAACCTGCCTCTACGTAGTAGTCTTTGCTTACACCGTTAGAGAGCTTGGTGATTTCGTTTTGGTTGTATGTTACGTTGTAACCTACTTCCCAAGTCCAGTCTTTGGTTTGGATGGGT
>JAFZDG010000335.1 GCA_017561285.1 Bacteroidaceae bacterium | reverse complement strand
CTATTACGATGCGCATACCACTGCGGTCGCTCTCATCGTTGATGTTCGATATACCTTCAAGGCGTTTCTCCTCGACAAGGTCGGCAATATTTTTGATAAGCTCGGCCTTGTTCACACCATAGGGTATTTCGTTTACAATGATTGTTTCACGATTTCCATCGTTCTCAATCACCGCTTTGGCACGTACAATGATACGACCACGACCGGTCTCAAAAGCATCTTTCACACCGGCATATCCATATATAGTAGCACCGGTGGGGAAATCGGGAGCCTTCACATATTGCATCAAATCGGCCACTTCGGCTTCAGGATTGTCTATAAGAGCAATAGAGGCATCGATACACTCTGTCAAGTTATGAGGAGGCATATTGGTTGCCATACCTACTGCGATACCCGATGCTCCGTTTACAAGCAATTGAGGGATACGTGTTGGCAACACTGTGGGCTCTTCGAGGGTGTTATCGAAGTTGGGCGTAAAATCTACGGTACGCTTATGAATATCGGCAAGCATCTCCTCGGCCATTCGCGAAAGACGGGCCTCGGTATAACGCATCGCTGCAGGAGAGTCTCCATCAATAGAACCAAAGTTACCCTGACCATCGACCATACAATAACGCAATGACCAATCTTGAGCCATACGGGCAAGGGCAAAGTAAACTGAAGAATCACCATGGGGGTGATACTTACCGAGTACTTCACCGACAATACGGGCACATTTCTTATAAGGTTGATTGTGGGTATTATTGAGACGCTCCATTCCATACAAGATACGACGATGTACGGGCTTAAGACCATCTCTTACATCGGGCAAGGCACGTGCCACAATTACCGACATCGAATAGTCGATGTACGATGATTGCATGACCTGCTCGATGTTTACTTTCTGAATTTTGTCTTGGTCAAACATATTTTTGTTTATTTTCTATTTATTATTTTCTTGCTATGATTCTCGCTCACTTTGCGTTAATGCGACACGCACGCGTACGCGTACTTAAATAGCGTACAAAGATACAATTTTTTTTGCTCAC
Source organism: Bacteroidaceae bacterium (assembly GCA_017561285.1). GTDB lineage: Bacteria > Bacteroidota > Bacteroidia > Bacteroidales > Barnesiellaceae_A > Barnesiella_A. Next base: position 805 of record JAFZDG010000335.1, on the reverse strand, counting down.
TTCGTGCGCTATTTATTCTTTTTTATAACTATATCCGAAAATTTTCGGCACAATATTTGTTTAATATCTAAAAACGAATGATATAGATTTTTATAGAGTTATATATGACAAAAACAACTACCTTTGTCAGCGCAAAAATGATAAAAGGTTAGGAGAAACAATATTTTATGGAAAGAAATTTTTCACATCACGCCAAGACCGTACTGACATATAGCCGCGAAGAAGCCGGACGCTTACAAAACCCCGACATTCTACCCGAGCACCTATTGCTGGGTATTATTCGTGATGGAAACGGTCGTGCCATAGATGCCATATCAAGTCTGGGAATCAATCCGTTAGCTCTGAGAAGGGCTATCGAAAACGAATTGGCTTCCGACAAAGACGAAACACCCAATGGCGAAATTACCATCAGCAAGAAGACCGACCGGGTGCTGAAAATGAGTATGCTCGAATCTCGTATGCTCAAAAGCGAAGAGACCGATACCGAGCATATTCTGTTGGCCATACTTCGCGATCGCGACACGACAGCTTCGCGCATATTGAATGACAATAATGTGACATATGATGACGTTTTGTCTTATCTCAAAGGAAACAACGAGAGCAAACCTCAAGAAATAAAACCACGTATGGGCGTAGAGTTTGATGATGAAGAGGAGGAGGATGTACCACACGTATCATCCGGCAACACACCTAAATCTGCCACCAAAGCACCTTCAACAGGCGAAGCTACACCTGTATTAGACAACTTCGGAACCGATATTACACGTGCCGCCGAAGAAGGTCGATTGGATCCTGTAGTGGGACG
>JAFZDG010000334.1 GCA_017561285.1 Bacteroidaceae bacterium | reverse complement strand
TATTACCGGCAATACCGCAGTGGATAATACTACCCCCAATAACCTCTTCCTGACCAGCTCTGCCACCGGTGCAATAGCCAATACCCTGAAGGGCGAGGCTAAGATCGGTGTGACCCTCTCCGGTCCTCGTATCAGCGCAGACAGCCTGCATGTCACCACTGCTTCCGCTGGCACGGATGCCAAGTTCTTTGAAAGCGACAACGACGGCTATATTGTGACCCTGGTCGGTGACCAGGTAAAGCTGGAAAAAAAGCCGGATGCGCCCGTTGAGCCTGCCCATAGCCATAATGGCTGCAACGATACCGCTTGTACCTTTAAGACCAATAGCCACAAGTACAACCGATGCCACGATAAGTGTCATCAATGTCATACCCGATACGGGGTTACTACCAACGATAGCAATAGCATTGGCTGCTACTGTTGTAAACAAGAAGGCTATGATGAGCACTACAAGGAAGGCAATGAGTGCTTGCCACCATGTATTGATAACACCAATGTAGAAGAACAAGAAGGTGAGAATAAGCGCAAAGATTACACCCATAGCAACATATTTCATCGATATATCGCGTTGTGTGCGCTCTACGTTTACTTTTGATGCATCGCCACCCTTATTACCAAGCTCTTGAGCAGCAAGACCGAGAGCTCCGGTAATGATTTTGCGAGAGTTCCAGATACCAATCAAACCGGCCATAGCAATACCACCGATGCCAATGTGACGAGCGTAGTCGGTAAAGATTTGCTCGGGTTGCATAGCAGCAATGGCAGGATCAACGCCGATATGAGGCAACAAAGGTATGATGATAAACCACACAAAGAGCGAACCGGCACAGATAATCATTGAATATTTAAGACCAATGATAAAGCCCAAACCCAATACAGCCGAACCGGTATATACGCTGAATACCATCTTGGCTTTGGTTGCAACGGCTGCACCAAAGGGCAGAATGCGAGTGGTGAGAATTTCGCTCCACCATCCGAATGTAGAGAGGCAGAAGTCATAGATACCACCTATCAAACCGGCAAAGATGAGGGGCTTAGCCTGATTACCGCCTTTTTCGCCCGAGATGAGTACTTGTGTAGTGGCTGTTGCCTCGGGGAAGGGATATTTACCATGCATATCCTTCACAAAGTATTTGCGGAAGGGGATGAGGAACAAGATACCCAAGATACCACCCAACAACGAGCTGAGGAATACTTCGATAAAGTTAACGGTAATTTCGGGATATTTCTCTTGCAAGATGTAGAGTGCGGGCAACGTAAAGATAGCACCGGCAACAATCACACCCGAGCAAGCTCCGATAGATTGAATAATGACATTCTCACCCAGTGCATTTTTGCGTTTGAATGCACCCGAGAGGCTCACAGCAATAATGGCAATAGGAATAGCTGCCTCAAATACTTGGCCTACTTTCAATCCCAAATAGGCTGCTGCAGCCGAGAAGATAACGGCCATGACAATACCCCAAGTTACCGACCAGGTATTCACTTCGGGGTAAACCTTGTCGGGCGACATAATAGGCTGATACTCTTCGCCCTCCTTCAACTCCCTAAACGCATTTTCGGGCAGTTCGATAGGTTGTTTTTTTTCTTCCATAAGTTTATTATTTGTTAGTTTACGATTTGTACAGATTTTCACGGTGCTAATATACGCAAAATTTGTGAAATACCCATAAAAAAACACCCATATACGTCAAACAAGTACTCTTTCTTGTTTACAGCTATTATTTCTCATCTTATAATAAATAATATATTCTTCCCACTTCAAGTATGAGATTATAATCCATATCTAAACACAATAATGTCAATATTTTCTTTGTATTTATACTTCTTTTATATACCTTTGCAGCGATGAGGTACATATACTCATTACTACAGCGGTAGGAATATTTTATTATTTTTAAAGCGTTTTTGCTTTATCCTTTATTCGAAAATTCGCCAAATTTTTACCACAGGATAATGCAGTCACAAAACGCCTATGCTTGCCTACAACCACCCCGGCAAGGGGATTGTTATATGGCAATGCGTGGGGTGGGCTGTTTATTGTGGTAAGGGTGTTTGGCGATGCCTCGAATAAGATAAACTGAACATCGTCCCACGCTTTTTTTTATTTAACCACCTCAATGGGGATGCGAGAGGTGAAGAAAAATTTATTCTACTATGAGAAAAACTATTCTCAAACCACTGCTTGCAATAGTATGCATATTGAGCAGTATCACTCTCTATGCCCACGACTTTGAGGTCGATGGTATCTATTATCGATTATTATCTGAAGAAAACCAAGTGGCTGTTACCTACTATGGCGATGATGTGTATGATGTACCTAAAGAATATATATACACCGGCTCGGTAACAATCCCCGAAACGGTAACTTATCAAGGTGCGACGTATAGTGTCACTTCAATAGGTAATGAAGCTTTCTATTGTTGCACCGGATTAACAGAGATTATTATCCCAAACAGTGTAACTTCGATAGGTGAGGAGGCTTTCGCATATTGCGCCTGTTTGACTGAGGTTACTATCCCTAATAGTGTCACGTCGATAGGTGAGCGTGCTTTCAATGATTGCTCCGGCTTGATTTCTATAACTATTGGCAATAGTGTAACTTCGATAGGTGATCATGCTTTCCATTATTGCATCGGCTTGACAGAAGTTACTATCCCTAATAGTGTCAATTCAATAGGCGATGGTGCTTTCTATCTTTGTACTTCTCTTACAAGTATAGATATTCCCAATAGTGTAACCAAGATAGGAGTGGAAGCATTTTCAGGTTGCACATCGCTTACAAGTATAGATATACCCGATAGTGTAACAGAGATAGATAGAAGAGCATTTTACGGTTGCACATCGCTTACAAGTTTAGATATTCCCGATAGTGTAACAGAGATAGGTGGAAGGGCATTTTCTGAAACAAAATGGCTTGAAGAAAGGCCTAAAGGATTGGTTATAATAAACGATATACTATATAGTTGCACCGATAAAGATGCTACAAGCATAGATATTCCCAATAGTGTAACAAAGATAGGAGTGGGTGCATTTGAAGGTTGTACTTCGCTTACAAGTGTAGATATTCCCAATAGTGTAACAGGGATAGAAGATGGAGCATTTTATAAATGTATTTAGAAGCCCAAAACAACCAAAAACAACCAGAAATAACCAAACATAAACCTTTAATTATCAATATATTCTAAAATTTAACACTTTCAGGCTGCTTTTTGATGGTTCCCAAATTTCCACATATTTTTGAGACATAT
>JAFZDG010000333.1 GCA_017561285.1 Bacteroidaceae bacterium | reverse complement strand
GAGAACAAATCGGTACAAGGTCGCACACCGGTACCCAGCGAGAAGCTGAAGGCATTGCAAGCAGCAATGGATAAGATAGAGAAGAGCTATGGTAGAGGCGCTATTATGAAAATGGGCGATGACCATGTAGAAGAGATAGCAGTGATACCTACCGGCTCGATAGGATTGAATGTGGCGTTGGGTGTAGGAGGTTATCCTCGCGGTCGTGTGATAGAGATATATGGACCTGAATCGTCGGGTAAGACCACTTTGGCCATCCATGCTATTGCCGAGGCGCAAAGAGCCGGCGGTATAGCCGCCATCATCGATGCCGAGCACGCCTTCGACCGCTTTTATGCCGAGAAGTTGGGTGTTGATGTAGAGAATCTGCTCATTTCGCAACCCGATAATGGAGAGCAAGCACTTGAGATAGCCGATCAGCTTATCCGTTCGTCGGCCGTAGATATTGTAGTAATAGACTCGGTAGCAGCCTTGACCCCCAAAGCCGAAATAGAGGGTGATATGGGCGACTCGAAGATGGGCTTGCAAGCTCGCTTGATGTCGCAAGCGTTGCGTAAGCTCACAGCCACAATCAGCAAGACCAATACAACTTGTATCTTCATCAACCAATTGCGCGATAAGTTGGGAGTGATGTTTGGAAATCCGGAGACTACCACCGGTGGTAATGCGTTGAAGTTCTATGCATCGGTGCGTATAGATATACGTCGCATATCGCAGATAAAAGATGGCGATGAGGTGATAGGAAATCAAACCCGAGTGAAGGTTGTGAAGAACAAAGTTGCACCACCTTTCCGTAAAGCCGAGTTTGATATTATGTTTGGAGTGGGTATCTCGAAGGCCGGCGAAATTATTGACTTGGGTGTAGATAAGGGTATTATCAAGAAGAGTGGTTCGTGGTTTAGCTACGGAGATACCAAGTTGGGACAAGGTCGTGATATGGCCAAGAAGTGTATAGCCGACAATCCGGAGTTGGCAGAGGAGTTGGAGACTCTTATTATGGAAGCCCTGTCGCATCCATCGGAGCAATAATTACTTCATAATAAATAGAACTTTTGTTGGCAATACCGCACGAAGGCTTGTATGTTGTGCGGTATTGTTTTTTTTATGGTTGTCACAATGTTTTGTAACACAAATGTAATATCCGGGTAGCAGTGTTGTAATGTGATGAATCTATCTTTGTAAAAGCATAACTATGCTATTGGATAAAGAGAAATATAGTAAAAGGCTGGTGATAGTCGTAATATTTATATGGTTTCAGATGTGGTTTTTATAATTAAGTGCTAAGTTTTATAGAATTGTACTTGGCATACAAATGGTTAAGAATAAGTTTGTAGAAAGAGTAAAGGCTACTGCTTGGGTGAAGCGGTAGCCTTTTTTAGGTTCTACAGTCATGTGGGGCCGGATGGCCCTATGGGACTTAGTATTGTGCTATTACCACAAGTACAGAGGCATCGTAGTTGCTTGAAGCGTCTTTGTAGTAGTTGCCCCAAGTGATATTTTGAAATGTGCTTTGTAGTTTTTTGTTTATCGTGGCATACTCATCGGTCTTCATCCACTCGAATACGGCATCATCACGTTGGCATTGATATAGTATCATTGCATTGGCTTGGCCTGCGATAGGGGTATTTTCTATTGCGTTGCTCAATGTTGTGAGTAGCTGCAAATCGAATCGATCTCCATTAACTTGTACGGCTATGAGCGATTGTGCTCCTGTGGCAAGTGAATGGAAATCGTGCATATCGAGCGAGATGGCGTTAGACGGTAGGCACAACCACTCTTCGACACAAAATTGCACAGCCTCAGCATCGGTTATGGTTAAGACACGTGTGTGTTGCATGGTAGCAATGAGAGGTATGAGACTGTTGCGAATGGTAGCCTCATCTAAACGATGGCCACCGTTGAATGTGTAGTGATGTGTGTAGTGCTGCAAAAACTCATCGCTGCAATTTACGGTGTCGTCATACGTGCCAAACAGACCTATTGTACACTCAATGTCGTTGTCGGGGATGTTGTAGAATTGTTGACTCTCAATCTCTTCATAGAGGTTGCATAATTCTTCGGTTATTTCGTACTCGGTGGCTCCATCTTTGCGCGGATTGAAGAATGTATTTGTCCCCAATTTTTGGCGCATAGAGTGCGAAACATGAAAAGAAGGATTGACCAGAATTTTTCTTATACCGCGAAACTTCTGAGCCAACATACCGCCCATCGAAGAACCAATGATGAGGTTTATGTGCTCGTGCTTGATGGTTTGTAGTAGTACGTAAAGAGCCTCTTTGGGATCGATGGGCAGGTCGGGTGCAATAATAGTGTCGTGCGGAAGTAATCTACGCAACGTAGCTACGGTGCTGCTTTGCCCCGACGATGATAGCCCATGTATGTATAAGATTTTCATACGAATAGAGTAGAGTCAAGCGTTATAGTGTATTTTATCTTACAACGATTTTGTGTGCAGTGGTTGTGCCACATTGTGTAATGCTTACGATATAAGCGCCGGCGGCGGGATTGGGGAGTTGAATGTTGTTGCCGGTAGCTGTATATGAAGCAACGAGCGCACCACTGATGTTGTATATAGCTATTTGAGAAGCATCGGTTGAAGGCAAGGTAACGTGTATGTTGCCATCGGTGCTGTGGCAAATAGGTTGTTGTGCTGTTTGCGGTGCATCGATCGCTGTGATACTACCTGATTGTGTTGCATTGACAATAGTGCCATCGGCAGCATTGATAATCATGGCAATAACCTTCACGTTGTTGTAGTTGAGAATTGTTGAAGGAAGCTCAAATGAGTAAGAGCCGGTGTACTCTTCGCCAGCAACAAGATTGGAGGGAATGCTGCCTTCGATACCGTCAAAATCGTAAATGGCACGTGCCACGTGATCAAAAGCTATGCCCTCGTTAACCATAGATGGTTTCTCTTCCCATCCGTTGAGCAGCACATCGCCTCCTGAGTATCCATTCTTTTGGTAGTAACCCTCTTCCCAAACGTGGTCTTCGATGATGACAAAGGCGAGTTGATATTGCGTATTGTCGATGTTGACAGCCGAACGGGTGCGCGTGTCGATTGTGATGTTGTTGTCGCTGTAAGTAAGAGCTGTAATGGCAACTTCGCAAGGTGTGAGTGAGCTAAGCTCTTCGAGAAAGTATGTCTCGAAACCACCATTTGTGGCAACCAACTCTTTCACGCCGTTGTTCTCAACTTCGACCATAGGGGGCGCAACAACGTGACGGCGATTTACAATGCCCGAAGGTAGTCCCGAAAGGCCAAGAGCATTGAAATAATCGTCCAATGCAATTCTGTCGTCATAGTGTACGGCAATACCAATAAATTGCTCGGGGTATTTTTCTTTGAGTATCTCCATTGCAACGATACCTGCAGGGCAGAATGTACACCACATACCTGTTACCTCTTCGATAACAACACAGTGGGTAGGCTCGAACATAAAGGCAACCGTTTGGGCGGTTATTTCGCCTTGTTTAATACCATTAACGGTAGCACCAATGGTGTAGGTGGCAGTGTCGCCATTGGCAACGGCGATGGGTGTTGCAAAGGTGTGGTTGTAGGTTTCGTATTTGTTGATGTTGAGTTGCGAAACCGATTCGGTAACGACCTCGTTGTTGTGGTTATAATAGAGTGTAATGTCGGTAATAGGATCATTGGCATATGATGTGAAGGCAACATTTATGTATAGGTCGTTAGAACCAAATATGTGTGTGCCGGTTGTATTTTCCATATTGCACACGCCTTTGTGACCGCTAACGATAACATTGTCGATGCCAATGAAATCGCCCTGTGCGCTGTTGTTGTGGAAGGCGATGTATATGTTTTCACCTTCGTATTGCGATAAATCGATTTCGTGGTTGGCCCACTCACCTATTTGCTCTTCATTAATGCTGAATATTGCCGGTTGATTAAAGTCGGCCGGCGTGTTGCCGGTTGTAGAAATGAGTACTTCGTACGAAGCACATAGCTTTTGTTGAGCTTTGACCGATTGGGCATCCCACGACAGCTTGGCCTCTTTGCCACGTACCCAAATGGCCGGTGTAATGAGCCAATCGTCCGATGGTTTAAGTTCAACGCCCTCAATCTCTTTGTAACGGCACGCCGATACAGCATAGTAGTTTTTTGTGCCGGGTTCTTTTTTACGAGTCCAAGCTTCGCCTTGTTTGATACCACCTTGCACCATTGTGTAATGTAGTGTTTGTTCATCGAGGTCGTAGGTAGCATATTCGGCCGGAATGCCATCGGTGAAGTCGCAACTGTGGTATGTCATATAATCTTGCTCTTGAGCAAACGAAGCAAAGGCTGTTGCAGCAAGTAGGAGGGCTGTGTTGAGTAGGATTTTATTCATAATCATATTTCTTTGAATGAAGAAACAGACTGCAACAATCGCAAGGCTGTTGTAGTCTGTTTCTGTGTGTTTGTGTATGTATGTGTTATTGTTTGATAAACTTGCCACTGACAACGGCGTTGTTGATTTGGGCTTGATATATGTAAATACCTTTTTGCAAGTTGCTTATGTTAACCTCACTGCTATTGGGTTGGCTGAGAACCAAAGTACCGTTGATGTTGTATATGGTAACATCGGCAGCGTTGTTGAGATACAGGTTGTTGTTGTCGCAGTAGATACCAAAGTTGTCGTTGAGCGTAGCATTGATGCCGGCAACGGGGAGGTTGCTTTTCTTATAACGGTAGATACCGCTCAAAGTGCCTTCGCTCCAAGGTTCGTCGTAGATAGCCATATAGATGTATTCATCGTCGCTGGTGATGACCATAGGAATTTCGTACACGTATGAGCCGTCGGCGGGACTAACGTAGTAGGGGATACCCTCAGAAATATCGCTCCAAGCCTCGCCCAAGTTGTCGGTGTAGTAGATACCACCCATTTGCAAACCAACGATAAGGTTATTGTCGAAGCTGTGCATAGCGCGAACGTTGTTGTCTATCATACCTTCGGGACGAGGAAGTTCGCCCCAAGTAGAACCACCATCGGTAGTATATTCGAGGAACGGAACAGCATCGGTATAGTTCATGATAGAGCGGCCACACACGAGCTTGTTGTCTATGTGCGCAGTAACGCCCATAAAGTTGCTATCGTTGCGGAGCAACTCCCAAGTGTAGTTCTCCTCGTTGAGGCGGTAAACAAAGTAGGCACCAAAGAGCAGGAGGTTGTCGTTGCTGGTGTCGAGCTTGTAGAACGAGTCGATAACCAAGCCATATTCGCTCTCGTACATAAGCGACTCGCGGTCGGTCATAACCCAAGTCTCGCCAAAGTCCTCGCTGTAGATAACGCCACCACCGTTGAAGTCGGCCAAGAAAAGTTTGTCTTTATAATATGTAATGGCGTATGATAGGTCGGCCTCAGCGCCCTTATCGCCAATGTACTCTTGCATAAAGTAGGCATAGTTGAGGAGCTCCCAAGTCTTACCATTGTCCTTAGAGCGTGCCAAAGTGCTACATTCGCCCGATGCAATGATGTACTCGCCGGCTTGTATGATAGTGTTGTATGCAAAGTCCTCAACATCGGCTCTGTTCCAGGTTGTACCCTTGTCTTCTGAGTAATAGATACCACCGGAATAGTCGAACTGAAAATCTGATGCAATAAGATTGCCATTGGGGGCTAAAAATATGCATTGTGTAGCAGGAAGCTTGTATATTTGCTCCCATTGTGCGTTGGCTTGTTGTGTAAAAGAAAGAACAAGCAATGTACTCAATAAAAAGAAGTATTTTTTAATCATAGGTATGAATTTAAAGTTTTTACAAAAGTATTTATAAAATGTTGCTGCGCCAAATCCTAAATGTTAATATTGCTAAATATAAAACGTATAAAAATAATTTGATATTGTATAAAAATGGTTTGTATATTCGGTGTTTTGGATGTAATTTGTAAAGCGTAACGAAGATTCTGCGATAAATTTTGTGTTATTGAAGCGCAGTGCAGACCTATCTTGACGCAACACCAACAGAGCGAAGCTGTTCTCGCCACCCATTTTTGAAAATAAAAAATCAAATAAAGGCTATTGGTTCTGAAAAATATCGCTATTTTTCTTGCATAAATGTAATTTATAAATTACCTTTGCAATATGAAAGTCAGAGAAGTCATAATATATAAGCATTATTTTGAAGAATTTTTTGCTGCTCAAAATCAAAAAGTTCGAGATAAGATAATCAAAATATTAAGCATTATCGAAACGATTGAGCGCGTTCCAGTTCAATATCTTAAATTTATTGAGGGAACAAACGGACTTTTTGAAGTCAGAGTACAATTAGGCTCTAACATTTTTAGAATTTTTTGTTTCTTTGACGGCAATAAATTTGTTGTACTATTGTCAGGCTTTCAAAAGAAGACGCAAAAAACACCATCGGGTGAAATTGAACGAGCAGTTAAATTGATGAACGAATATTATAAAGAAAAGGAGGAAGATAAATGAAAAATACTAAATCATTAGACCAACTTAAGGCGCAATATTACGGCGAAGTTGGTACTCCGGAAAGAGATAGAATAGAACGCGAACTTGAAGCGTTACGTATTGGTTTCAAACTTCGTACTGCAAGAGAACAACAATGTCTCACACAGGAAGAAGTGGCAAAGCGTATTAATAAGAAACGCACCTTTATTTCAAAGGTTGAAACTGATGGCGAAAATATAACACTAAAAACTTTGTTTGATGTAGTTGAACGTGGTTTAGGTGGTCGCCTAAAAATCAGTGTTGAGTTCTAAACGAACTTTGTCTTTTACGCATAGAGAATGTTACTGTACATTTGCTACGCACAAGTTGGGCTGCACTCGGCATAATTGAAGTAAACTTCATTCTGCCCTCGTTGGCACCAACAGTCGTGGTATAGTAACATCTTTTTTTGCAAAAAAATCGCAGAATTTGCAATTATCTTAGAATTAAACGATTATTCGGATTGCTTGAAAATTGGGTAACGAGATAGCAACCGTTCGTATTTCTGAGTTCTTCATTGTTATGCCCCAATGTGATAACTCTGACGTCACAAAGGTAATAAAAGAAACGCAGACAAAAACGAATGATGATTATTTTCTTTTGTCTGCGTTCTTATTTATAGTAGTTTCTTTAATTCTTCTATATTGGGCAATGCCTTTTTTAATTTCTCTGGCATCTCATCCGAAGTTTTGTATGTGGCAACACCTAATGGTTTATCGTAGTCTTGGATTACATACTCCACATACTTTTTGTCTGCACTCTTACATAGCACTATGCCGATTGATGGATTTTCGTGTGGCTTACGCATTTGGTCATCTACCAAACGAAGATAGGTGCATAATTGTCCCAAATAAGAAGATTTGAACGCGCCTTTCTTTAATTCAATTACCACAAGAGCATTTAATTCTCGGTTAAAGAAAATCAAGTCAGGGAAATGCTCCACTCCGTACACCTCTAACTTGTACTGATTTCCTACAAATGCAAAATCACGTCCAAAGGTAAGAATGAATTTCTTAATGTTGTGTATGATTTCCTGCTCTATAACCCGTTCATCAATATCCTCTTTATCACGCTCTCCAAGTTCTTCCACATTGATAAAATCCAACAGATATTCATCTTTGAACATTCCTATTGCTTTCAATGATTGACGGGCATCTGGTATCTTTTGTATGAAGTTATTTGCAATCTCTCCTTGATGATTATACAAGTCATCCTCTATTCTTGCTGTCAATACCTCTTTACTCCATTTATTCGCAAGAGCTTGACGAATGTAGAACAGACGCTCTGCAAGCGTTTTAGTCTTGCGAACAATAATCATATGATGTGTGAATCCCAATCCCAAGAATGAAGCCACATCAAAATTCTCTTTTTGAGGGTTTTCGCAAGGAATCAATAACTGCGTATCTATTTCGCTAACCACAGTTAGCGATTTATCATCACCCAATCCGCTAACCGTAGTTAGCGATTTCAAGTCCTTGCACCAAGCCTCATAGAATTGACGCATAAATTTTATGTTTGCAGCAGAGAACCCACGAAGTCCCGGTAATTCTTTCTGCAATCGTTCGCTAATGGTTTCTATTGCACCTTTACCCCAAAAACCATTACGGGAGTTTTCTGATACAAATTTGCCAATACCATAATATAGCGATAATTGTTCTTTGTTTGCAATGGAAACTGCACGATATTGGCTTTGCAATATCGCCTCTTTGATAACCCTTACGGCCTCGGTATATGTTTGTATATTACTCATAGTTAACCCACAAAATCATGATATACTCCAATGTAAGTCAGCCCCCCATACATTATAAGAAATATCTTTAATT
>JAFZDG010000332.1 GCA_017561285.1 Bacteroidaceae bacterium | reverse complement strand
TAAATCGCTACCTCGATATAGAATCGAAAAAAATACAAGTAGAAGAAGAAGAATTGCGTACCCATGTACCCGACTTCTGGAACGACCAGAAAAAAGCCGAGGCACAAATGCGCAAAATCAAAGAGATACGCTTCTGGATAGAAGGCTATACCGAAGTTGAAAAAGCTGTAGAAGAGCTGCAACTCGCATACGAATTTGTAAAAGAAGGCGTTGTAGAAGAGGAAGACGTAGATAATGCATACCAACGCGCAATGAAACTTATCGAAGACCTTGAGTTGCGCAATATGCTACGCCGCGAAGAAGACAAGATGAGCGTAATGCTCAAAATCAACTCCGGAGCCGGTGGTACTGAGAGTCAAGACTGGGCATCGATGCTTATGCGTCTCTACATCCGTTGGGGAGAGCGCAACAACTACAAAGTAGCCATAGCACACCTCATCGAAGGCGACGAAGCCGGTATCAAATCGGTATCGATGCAAATAGAAGGCGACTTTGCATACGGCTATCTCAAGAGCGAAAATGGCGTACACCGCCTTGTACGCGTATCGCCATACAATGCACAAGGCAAGCGTATGACCTCATTTGCCTCAGTATTTGTTACCCCCCTTGTCGATGACACCATCGAAGTAAACATCAGTCCTGCACTCATCTCATGGGATACATTCCGTTCAGGTGGTGCCGGAGGTCAGAACGTAAATAAAGTAGAGTCGGGAGTACGCCTTCGCTACCAATACAAAGATCCCTATACAGGCGAAGAAGAAGAAATTCTCATTGAGAACACCGAGACTCGCGACCAACCCAAGAACAAAGAAAATGCCTTGCGACAACTTCGCTCTATTCTATACGACAAAGAATTGAAACACCGTATGGAAGAACAAGCCAAGATTGAGGCCGGCAAGAAAAAAATTGAATGGGGTTCGCAAATACGTAGTTACGTCTTCGACGACCGCCGCGTGAAAGACCACCGCACCAACTATCAAACATCCGACGTAAACCGCGTGATGGACGGTGAGATTGATGACTTTATCAAGGCATACTTAATGGAGTTTGGCGGCGAATAGCCACAACATTTCGCAAAAAAAGCGTACATTTGCACCGCATAATACAAAAGCCTCTGTAGTTCAACGGATAGAATAGCGGTTTCCTAAACCGTAGATTTGGGTTCGATTCCCAGCGGAGGTACTAATAGTAAATAAATCATTACCATACAAAAGGGGTATTATCCTTTGCCAGTAATGATTTTTTTAATATCGTTGAGTTTGTTGAGAGCTTCGACCGGTGTGAGGTTGTTGATGTCTGTATGTAATATTTCATCGCGTATTTGCGACAATACAGGATCGTCCAGTTGGAATATACTGAGTTGCATACCGCTACGTGTAGAGGCCAGATCTTTGGTAGGTTTCTTCGAGATGCCGCTTTGTCTATTCTCGCTCTCGAGTTGCTTGAGTATCTGCTCCGAGCGTTTTACTATGCTCTGAGGCATACCGGCCAATCGTGCTACATGAATACCAAAACTGTGTTCACTGCCACCACGTACCAACTTACGCAAGAAGATTACCTTTCCATCGGCCTCATGTACCGATACGTTATAGTTGGCTATACGCTTATAGGTGCGCTCCATCTCGTTCAACTCGTGATAGTGTGTTGCAAACAAGGTCTTGGCTTGTGCTTTGGGATGCTCATGTATATGCTCGACAATGGCCCATGCAATAGATATACCATCGTACGTACTTGTGCCACGTCCCAACTCATCGAAGAGTATAAGACTTCGTTCCGAGATGTTATTGAGTATGTTGGCTGCTTCGTTCATCTCTACCATAAAGGTACTTTCGCCCACCGATATGTTATCCGATGCTCCAACGCGGGTAAATATCTTATCAACAATACCTATACGGGCCGATTCGGCCGGTACAAAGCAACCTATCTGCGCCATCAGTACAATGAGGGCTGTTTGGCGCAACAGTGCCGACTTACCGGCCATATTCGGACCGGTAATCATAATGATCTGCTGCGAATTGTTGCCCAGCGAAACCGAGTTAGATATATAACTCTCGCCTATGGGCAACTGTTTCTCGATAACAGGGTGACGACCTTCAACGATATCTATATCGAGCGAATCATTTACTTCGGGGCGTATATAACGATTTTCGCGTGCCACCGATACAAACGATAGCAAACAGTCGAGACGAGCTATCAAATTGGCATTGAGTTGTATGGTGGCGATATGCTCTCCAAGAGCCAAAACGAGGTCGTTGAAGATGCGTGTTTCGAGTGCAAGTATGCGCTCTTCGGCTCCCAATATTTTCTCTTCATACTCTTTGAGTTCCTGTGTTATATAGCGCTCGGCACTGACAAGAGTCTGTTTGCGTATCCACTCGGCGGGTACTTTATCTTTATGCGTATTGCGCACCTCTATATAGTAACCAAACACATTGTTATAACTAATCTTGAGGCTGGGAATACCCGTACGCTCGGCTTCTTGTTGTTGCAAACGGAGCAGATAGTCTTTGCCCGAATAGGCTATTTCGCGCAAAGAGTCGAGTTCCTCATTCACACCACGATTGATGATACTTCCTTTATTGAGTGTAACGGGTGCATCGGGATTGATTTCTCGTGCTATACGCTCACAAATCTGCTCACAAGGGTTTAGTAAATCGCCTATTTGCTGTAAGATGGCAACCTCGCCCATCTTCATACAGATTCGTTTGATAGGGGCTATCGCCGACAAAGCCACACGAAGTTGCACAACCTCGCGCGGTGTAATGCGTCCTACCGCAACCTTCGATATGATACGCTCCATATCGCCTATCAGTTCCATTTGCGGACGTATAACCTCCTCAACCTCAGGGTGACGAAAGAAATACTCCACTCCGTCGAGTCGCTCATTGATAGGTGTAACATCTTTCAATGGGAAGATAATCCATCGGCGCAACATACGCGCTCCCATAGGGCTTATGGTACGGTCTATAACATCGAGCAGGCTTTTTCCGCCTTCATTCATCGTATCTACCAACTCAAGACTATGAATCGTAAACTTATCGAGACGTACATATTTCTCTTCTTCGATACGCGACAACGAGGTTATATGATCGATGTGCGTGTGTTGTGTAATATCGAGGTAATATAATATGGCTCCGGCCGCTATGATGGCCTGGGGTTGATTGTGCAATCCGAATCCTTTGAGACTGGATGTACCGAAATGGTGCAACAACTTATCGGTAGCCGCATCTTCGGTATAAACCCAATCTTCCATTTCGTAAGTAAAGAAACGCGAACCAAATCGCTCATCGAAAGCCTTGCGCTTGTTGCGTTCGAGCAATACCTCTTTGGGCGAAAAGTTGTTAAGTAGTTTCTCTATGTAATCGGGAGAGCCTTCAGCCGCCATATATTCGCCGGTAGAAATGTCCAAAAAGGCTATACCATAACCACTCTTACTGATGTGTACACTGGCAAGGAAGTTGTTTTCGCGATGGTTGAGAATATTGTCGTTGATAGAGACTCCGGGAGTTACCAATTCTGTAATACCACGTTTCACCAACTTCTTGGTAAGCTTGGGATCTTCGAGCTGTTCACAAATGGCAACACGCTTACCGGCACGCACCAATTTAGGCAAATAGGTATCTAAAGCATGGTGTGGAAATCCGGCCAATTCTACCGACTGAGCAACACCATTGGCACGACGAGTGAGGGTAATACCCAATATCTCAGATGCAGCTATGGCATCGTCACTGAATGTCTCATAGAAGTCACCTACCCGAAACAACAGAATCGCATCAGGATGCTTTCCTTTCATCTCGAAATATTGTTTCATCAGTGGGGTTTCTACGACATTCTTGGCCATACACTATTTTGTTAAGAGGTTTATAATAAACAATTTGCCACCACACACCATTATGGCGCGGCAGAAATACAAAGGTAACTATTTTACACCGAAATGCGAAATATAGATAATAAAATGTGGAAACTTATTCTTGCATATATCTACACACATTGTCTATCTGCTCGGCAATGCTATCGCCAAATTTATGCTCGAAGAAAGCACTGCCAATAGTAAACAAAGAGGGAGCAAGAGTCTTTATCTCATCGAGGCGGTCGTAACTATTGATACTGCCGGCCAAGCACACAGGTGCATCTATCTCGCGCTTGAAAGCCTCATACAAGGCATCACAATCGCCCACATAACGATATCCCAAAAGATTTATGCCATATACCCCATTGGCCATACACGCTTTGGCTTCGCGCACAAGCTCATCAACCTCACCCTTCAACACCGAGGGGCGATCAATGATGTCGCCCACAAAAGGCATATATTTCAATCCATTATCTTTGCAATATTGATTGATGGCGTGGCTGTATTTGGTACCCATAAGAATATCGCAACCACACTCGGCAGCCAGACGAGCACCGGCAAGGCCCTCCTCCTCGGTGTAGGCTACGACCTCAAGAAATGTTGTTTTGCCACATGCTCGCATATAAGCATACAGTTGCTTCATCTGCTCTTTGGGCAATGAGTGTTCCTTCATACCCCAGCAACGCGCCATCGAGTCTTTGCTTTGTTCAAAGACTTGAATTGCGTTTTCGACAGTATAGTCATGCCATGTGAGCATGACAATAAGTTCCGGTTTTTTTGGCATTTTATTATTTACAACAACCCATGAGGGGTATTATTTCCACTGCATATTATAAAAGCACGCAAAGGTAGGTAAATTTTTTAGAAAACCATCTTATATAAGCCACAGATATTACCGTAAATTTTCATCCTGCCCAGCCGGCACGATCGAGGTTGCGGTAATTGATGGCTTCGCTTATATGCTCAACAGTTATATCATCGCTGCATGCGAGGTCGGCAATGGTACGAGCCACCTTGAGAATGCGGTCGTAGGCACGAGCCGATAGATTAAACCGCTCCATTGCCAATTTAAGACGTTGCAGGCCTTGCTTGTCGGGTACAGCATAACGATTGAGCATTCGGGTATTCATCTGCGCATTGCAATATACACCCGGCTCGTTGACAAAGCGTATGGCTTGCAACTCGCGTGCCCGCATCACCCGTTCTCTTATGGCACTACTTGGCTCAGTGGGTTGTGTCGATGAAATTTTCTCAAAGGGTACCGGTACAATCTCCACTTGTATGTCGATGCGATCGAGCAACGGTCCTGAAATCTTATTCAGATAGCGTTGTACAGCACCCGGTGCACATATACACTCGCGAGTAGGATGGTTATAGTAGCCACATGGACATGGGTTCATCGAGGCCACAAGCATCACTCCGGCAGGATATTCAATCGTATATTTGGCTCGCGATACCGTTATTTTACGGTCTTCGAGAGGTTGTCGCATTACTTCCAATACTTGACGACTGAACTCGGGCAACTCATCGAGAAACAACACTCCGTTGTGCGCCAAACTTATTTCACCGGGTTGCGGATAGGCTCCACCACCTACCAAAGCCACGCTCGATATGGTATGATGAGGGGCTCGGAATGGGCGTTGCGACAACAAAGACTCTCCTCCTCGCATCTTACCGGCTACGCTATGTATCTTGGTTGTTTCCAATGCTTCTTGCAGGGTTAGCGGTGGTAATATAGAGGGTAGTCGTTTGGCCATCATCGACTTTCCGGCTCCCGGAGGGCCTATAAGGATGATGTTATGACCACCTGCAGCGGCTACCTCAAAGGCTCGCTTTACGTTCTCTTGTCCTTTGACATCGCTAAAGTCGAGGTCGGTCTTGGCAAAACTTGCATAGAACTCGGCTCGGGTATCGAAAACCGTTGGTTCCAACTCTCGCTTGCCGTCAAAAAATTCAATCACCTCGCTCACGTGTTTCACGCCATATACATCGAGGTTGTTTACAACAGCAGCCTCTCGCACATTTTCGTAGGGCACAATAATACCTTTGAAACCCAACTCTCGCGCCTTGATAGCCATAGGCAATGCCCCTTTGATGGGTAATATACTGCCATCGAGCGACAATTCACCCATAAGCATATACGATGATAGCTTATCGGCCGAAATCTGCTCATCGGCCGCCAACAAACCTATAGCCAAAGGCAGGTCATAAGCAGCACCCTCCTTGCGAATATCGGCCGGCGACATATTGATAATGACTTGTCGGCGAGGGAACTTGTAGTTGTTGTGTGTCAACGCCGATTGTATGCGCTCGTGACTCTCTTTGACTGCGGCATCGGGCAAACCCACCATCAAGAACCTGATACCTTTTGAGCAGTTTACCTCAATAGTTACCACTATGGCATCTATTCCCTGCATAGCTGCTCCAAAAACTTTGACAAGCATAATATTGCGGTATATTAGGGTTTGAATATAGGAGTCTCTATCTCATACTTATCGATGCTCACCAACGAATCGAGCTGAGCATCCAAATCGTCATCGGGTAGTTGAGGTGTACGTACCAAAATGTTACCCAACGAGTCGCCCAACATATACAGCGGCATACGTGTAACATTGAATTTACCCATCAGGTTGGATGTATAAAGGTCATCGCACCACAAGTCTATAACACGAGTCGTATCGCTCTCTACCGTACGATGCCACAAAGCGGTGTCTCCATCGAACGATATGGCTACCAATTGCAACTGCTTCTCGTTATACCTACGAGCATAATGCTCAAGCACCTTGTGCATTACATAGGCTTGTACGTCTTTGGCTTGCCACAGACACAATAAAGTAGCTTTGCTCTTGCGTGGATTGACATAGCATATAGAGTCTTTATCATCAATCATACGCATATGAGGCAACTTGACATTCTCCTCATGAAACGACAACTCCGTTCTTAAGTGCAACATAGTGCGTTCGATATATGGCAGGCGAGCCTTCTCATAGAGTTGCTGCCACAGAGTATCGCACAGTGCAAAGTTGTCATAGCGCAAGAGATAGTCGCCGATAAGAATACTACTCATCACATCGCCGGGATGATGTTCGACAAAGTCTGTCAACAACGAATCAAGACGCACTTTCGCAACGTCATACTCGGTGTTTTTACTACTCATCTCACGCCTTATGCCGGCCATATATGCCTGCATAAAAATATCGTTGTGAGAGGTTATAAACTTCCACATATTGCGATTAAGAGAACTTCCTTTCATCTTTATTTCAGAAGGGACTTCGGCATCACCTTTTATCTCTACCCGCTCGCCATTGCACAGGTACAATCGCATAAAAGGCTGCCAATTGCTGCGATATAATTGTATGGGTACAATCTCGGGCGATACTCCTTGCATCTCTATCTTTCCATCCAACGGACGTAGCGTGTCGATAGTAACGCCTAAGTCGGTCGCATAAACTGCATAGAGAGGACGGCCACCCAGGTTGTTAAGTTCTCCTTTTATAACAAAGGTATCCTTCTCATTGCCACAAGCTGCGAGCAACAAGAGTGTCGTTAAACAAAGAATTATGTTGTTCTTCATTGCTATATAGTTTCTTATCTCAAATTAGCATCACGCAATACCCAGCAATTCTATCTCAAAGATAAGTGTAGAACCGCCCGGAATGCCCGGAACCGAACTTTTGCCATAACCCATCTCGGCCGGGATATACAACTCCCACTTATCACCTATGTGCATCTGTTGCAAGGCTATAATCCATCCTTGAATAAGATAGCTCAATCGACAAGCCAAAGGAGCACCCCCTCGACTACTATCAAACTTCTTGCCATTGATAGTGCGACCGGTATAATGAGCTATCACAATGCTACGACGCGTGGGCGTTGGCGAAGCGGCATTGCCTTTGGCCAACACCTTGTAATATATACCTTGCGGAAGAGCCTTCACCCCATCCTCTTGCGACTTGGCTTGCAACCACGCCTTGTTTGCTTCTACATATTCACGTTTTGCCATAAAATTATTTTTTGCACATATTATCTCACAAAGGTAGTTATAAGATATAAAAAAAGCAACTCTAAGCTATTATCTCAGAGTTGCTACGTAGTTATAATGACTGCTACAGTATCACTTTATGGCGTTCTACAATATAGAAACCACGCTCAAGATGGTCTATTGCATTGACACCTTCTTGCACCGATACATACATAACCACACCATCGGCACGCACAATCTTCATGGTTGTAGCTATGGGTGATATTACATACAACACTCCTGCCGCAGCATATATAGTCATATTGCTACTCTCTATACACTCTACACCTGTATATTGATAGCCATTGTAGTTATATACACCGTTGTTGATAAATACCAAATCGCCTGTTTGGTTACTACCACCACCACCTTGTCCGTTGTTGAAAATAATCATTGGCGATACCAGACTCTTTTCGGCTGTAAAAGTGATATACCACAACCCCTCGCTGTTGCGAGTCATTGCCTTACCCGGCCAACTACCCAGGTATTGGCGATTGTTATCACCGGCATCCCACACATAAGCATATACTGTAGAATTACCCCAATTGGTATCATTATAATAGGCTGTCCATTGTTGTCCGTCATCAGGTGTATCGGGTTGGTCGGGGTTGTCGGGTATCTCTCCGGCTCCTTCTATCGTCTTCACATATCCTCCGGCATTGTAGTAACCGCCATTTTTCCAAGTCATATCGGCTGTTTGAGAGCTACCATTGTTGAAAATAATGCCCGAGCCATCGGGTATTTTGTCCGTTCCGGTATAGCTCCACTTCCATATATTATTTCCCAAATAGGTACAAGTCTGTCCGGGCCATGTGCCTCCGGTATAGTTCTTAGAGCTACTCCATACCCAAGCTCTTATCTTACCATCCCAACCCGAAGTATTCTCAAAGAAAGCCGCTTGTTCTCCTTCGCTCATAGAGGGTGCAATAGGCTCCTCCGGCTCTTGATTGCCACCGTTGGGATCACTACCTCCATTTACACTCGAACGCTCCTCCTGTGTGCCATCATACGATAGCTGAGAAGCTACATTCGATGATTTGTCATAAAGATACTTACCCTCCTCGCCTATCTTGCTGGGAGCCGGAGTTTTGGATGTATCGAGTACATAGATACGCATATTGCCTTTACCCGAACAACTTACGGTCAAAGAATTGTTGCTTACGCTCTTTACATCGCCCGTAATCACATCTACATACTTACCGTTCTCTATATTGCTGAATGTAGCTCCGCCACTGATGGTAACAAGAGCATACGAATCGGTTGTATCATCGGTATAGCGACGCTTGAATGCAAAACTACCCGAACAACCCTCTGTACTATATTGTCCTTTACGCAACGCAGGAACGGCCGCCCTGATACGGTTGAGACGCTGTATGTGCATAGCAAGCGGATGCGACAAAGTAGCAGCAATATTACCACTTGCATTGCTATATTGAGCAAAATCGCTCACCTCTATATCGCCTTTAATATAACCACCATAATAGGCTCTACCGGTCTGGCTGAGAGCTATATTGGGACCATTATCTATTACAGCACCTTTGCGAAATTGTATCTCCGATCCATAGTAAATGCAGGGAATACCTCTGAAAGTGAACATAAGCGAAAGGTTCTCGGCCCACACATCCTCATTCTGATTGAATCGAGTACCTTCGGGCGCACCATCGGGTGCATAGTCATGCGAATCGACATATACCACATTGTATGTAGCATCATTGTAATATTTATCGCCATATTTCACACTGAAGGCCTCAGCTGCTGTACGGAAATTCCAATGCATTGTAAAGTCTATCACATTCATACCCGAATAACGAGAGTAATCGGGGGTATGATAACTATTGCCGTTCAAGAATGCGTTTGAAGACTCAGGTATGCCTTTGTCATCTTGATAATCTACACCCTGTGCATTCACCGATGTAATATTGGTATGATTTCCTTTCGAACCTTCCATAACAACGATTCCATTCCACGATGTTTCGCTCGTATCCCAATCATACTCCTTCGACTCTTTCCAGGTATAGAAATAAGGCGAACAGTTCTCGTGGTTGCGATAGGTAACATTACGCTCTCGCGCACATACCTCTCCATATATAAAAAATGGTGTTCCGTTACGCTTATCTTTATATTGCTCGGCAAGTTCCATAAAACGGGGTATAAACGCTTTGTTGAAAGTAAGGCGTGATATGTGTCCCGATGTATCGATGCGAAAACCATCTACACCCATTTTTATAAATTCTCCATAGCATTTCACAAGGTAGTTGGTCACGTACGGATTTTCGGTATTCAGGTCAACACAATCACCGGCTATCTGACCAAACCAACGCGAATAATCATCCCAATTCCACTCATTGCCCACATGGTGCCAATAGTTGTTCACATCATGATTTTTTCCATCGGTATTTTTCATTTCGGCAAGTCGCTTGGCATATTGCTCCGATCCGGCCAAATCGATATAATTATCGGGCAATCGACCACCATCTTTCTTGGTTATAGGTATCATACACTCTTCGATAGTGGCTTGATTGGCACTCCAATCGCGATCAAAGAGCTTGCACAGATTCTCCTCGCCAAAGTTGCCGGTATGGTTGAGTACAATGTCAAGGATAATCTTCATACCCCGCTCATGGGCTGCATCTATAAGGTCTTGAAAATCTACATCCTCGCTTTCATATCGATGGTCGACCTTACTGAAATTAAAGGC
>JAFZDG010000031.1 GCA_017561285.1 Bacteroidaceae bacterium | reverse complement strand
CCGCCCAATCTTGTTTTTCCTATTGTGTGGAGTATTCTCTATTTGCTTATGGGTATATCGGCGGGGTTGGTGAGTGGCTCGGGCGATGAGACTCGCCGGCTTGTCCTGACGGTGTTTGTGGTGCAGCTGGTGCTCAATTTCTTGTGGTGTATCACGTTTTTTACGATGCGCAATCCGTTGTTGGGACTTATCGATATCTTGTTGCTCGATGCGATGGTGCTGTTGTATATTGTGCTCAGCTATCGTGTGCATCGCACAGCATCGTATCTTTTTGTGCCTTATATTGTGTGGCTTATGATGGCTACTTATCTCAATGCCTATATCTATGCGCACAATTGATAGTTGTTGCGAAAAAAAAGATAAAAAATCGGCTGTGTCGTTATTTGTTTTCGACACAGCCGATTTCGTTGTATAGTTTTTTCAAAGTTGTATTTCTATCCGATTAGATGGCGATTTCGAGGATTTCGAATTTCATTTTTCCTGCGGGTACTTGCACATCTACAACGTCGCCAACGTGGTGTCCGAGAAGGGCTTTGGCAATGGGTGTTGCAATCGAAATTTTACCGGCGCGGAGGTCGGCTTCTGTTTCCGATACGATAGAGTATTCCATTGTTGCGCCGTTGGCCACATTTTTTATTTTCACGCGGTTGAGGAGTTGCACCTCTTCGGTGTTGAGGCGGCTGTCGTCAATGATGCGGGCGTTGGCAATGGTGTCTTTGAGTTGTGCAATGCGCATCTCGAGCAAGCCTTGAGCCTCTTTGGCTGCATCATACTCGGCGTTTTCCGAGAGGTCGCCTTTGTCGCGAGCCTCGGCAATCGCTGCTACTACGCGGGGACGCTCTACGCTCTCCATGTGGGTGAGTTCTTCTTTGAGTTTTTTCAAACCCTCTTCGGTCATATAGTTGTATGCCATAATTTGGTATATATAGTATTTAGGTTAGTAATTCGGGTTGACAATTGTGCGTGCATATTGCCTTGCACAAGGCATAATAAAAAAGAAACCCCGCCGTTGTGACCGGGTCTCCTTTTGTTATTACGAGGGCAAAGGTATAGGTTTATTTTGGCTTTTGCAAATAAAAAGTGAGTTTTTTATTTTTTTGTATTTTACCTCTTTAACCTATTATTTGTGCCAATTTGCTCTTTATTTCATCCACGCTTTCGGGGCGTATGAGTTGAGTGCCGTTGTTTACAATCATATAGCAGGTGGGCAACGATTGTATGTCGTAGAGCGAGATGAGTGTCGATTGCACGTTGTCGGCTTCTTGAACGCATATCCAGGGTAGGTTGTCGGCAACGGTTTGCCAGCGGTTGAGGTCGGTATCGAACGACACTTGGTATATCTCCAATCCGCGTTGGCGGTATTGCTCATAGATGTTGTTCAACTCTATGTTGTAGGCGGGCGAGTAGTCGAGTGCGTAGGCTGTGAAGTCGAGCAGTACCACTTTGTGGGCGGTTGCCACGTCCGAGAGTTTGTGCATATTGCCCTTGATGTCATATAGCGAAATGTCTATATAGCTCACCTCGTTGGCTTCCATCTCTACGGCTTTCTTTTGTTCTTCGCGGCGGGCAGCCATACCTTGCAAGGCTATGTCGTGCAGGATCTTGGTGCGAGGGGCTTGCGGGGCATACATATCGTGTGCGGTAGCTGCGGCGGCAATGATGCGATTGTCGTCATAGTCGTAGGTGTCGAAGATGGGCAGACCGTTGACGCGTTGCATCAGGATGTAGTACGATACGGCCGATGCGGGGGCTTGCAGTATGAGTTGTGTCATACGCTCTTTGTAGGCGGCAATGCTGTCGAGGGCTACGAGGCGCGATGTCTCGTTGTTCATGGCTTGGTTCACCAAGCCTTTGAGTCGGCTGCCTTTTATGGTCACTTCGCGCATTATCTCACACTCATCGCTGCCTGCTACGGTATAGGCGGTGGCAAAGTTCTTGGCATCGCTGTTGCAGGTAATGTGGGCAATGGTGTCAACAACCAGATTGATGCTCTGACCACTCCATCGCAGGCGGTAGAATTGGGCATACTCCGGAACGTTGTGTTTAAACTTGTAGTTGCCTTTGTCATCGAGGCGTACCGAGTCTATTGCAACGGGGTTTGTGCCGGTAATATTCTCGAGATATAGCATTGTGCTGTCGGCGTTGGCTATTGTGCCATCGATGGTAAATTGTGGGGTATGGTTGCAAGCGGTCAGCCAGGTAATGGCGGTGGCAATCGCTGCATAGAGTACTCTTTTCATAGCTGTTTCTGTTCAAAAATTTTTTTTGGATGTGCAAACCTACGCAAAAAAAATGGAATAGCCAATACTATTGTCAAATGTATGCAAATTCCCCTCCGATTTGGATTTTTATTTATATAATGTGTAGTATTATATTCATTTCGATTGTTTTTACCCGATATTGTGTCCTTTTGTCTTTTTGTGTTTTGGTTTAATCGTTTGTAAATCAGCGAAAAAGACGAAAATAAATGGGCGTTTTTGTATTCTGTTTACAAAAATTGACTAACTTTGAGCGATTTACCTTTTCGGCGGCTGTGGCGATGGCCGGCTATGAGATGAAAAACACACATCATATGCATTATTGTCCCTATTCGGTTCTAAGGGCTATCTTGTGTGCTATATTGCTTGAACAGTAATAAACAATTTTAATAAACAACAAACTAAAGCGTCTATGAAAAGATTTGCTATGTTGGCACTATCGGTGGTATTGCTACTGAGTGCTATGCCCGCATTTGCGCAAGATCGCAACAATGAGGACGAAGTAGTGAAAGTCGATGCCCGAGCATCGCAATTTAATTATCGTGAAAACGAGGTAATCGTCAAATTCAAGCCCGTAGGAGCTGTCCAAATGCGTGCCAATGCCCGCGGAGAGTTTGCCACCTCGGGTGTGAATCGTGTCGATGCCGTTATGCGTGAGTTGGGAGCCGAGTCGTTCGAGGGATTGATGCCTTTGAGCGGTAAGGAGGTTGCACGCCGCAGCGCACGTGCCATCAACGGACAAGAGATTGTGGCACAAGACCTCTCTAAGCTCTATCGTGTGCGTTTCGATGCCAAGAAGGTGGCTTCGGTGCAAGAGGCCATCGAGAAGTTGCAAGCCCTCGATGAGGTGGAGTATGCCGAGCCCAACTATCTCGTCTATACCACAGCGCAAGACGAAGAGCTTGTTTACAACGATCCCTTGCACAGCGAGCAATGGGGCATCAATGCTGTCAACTTGCGTAAGTTGTGGAAGGTAGAGCCCATTACCGATGAGCGCCCCGTTATTGGTATTCTCGATACCGGTGTGGAGATTACTCACCCCGACCTTGCCGGCAATGCGTGGGTAAACGAAGCCGAGTTGAATGGTGTAGAGGGTGTCGATGACGATGCCAACGGTTTTGTCGATGACGTGCATGGTTGGGACTTTATCAACCAATGTGCCATTGTCGATGACTACAATGGTCATGGTACACACTGTGCCGGTATTGCGGCAGCTATGGCCGGCAACGAAAAGGGTGGTGTAGGTGCCAACCCCAATGCCCTTATTATGTCTATCTCGGTTATGCAGAGCGATGGTGTGGGCGATATTGCCACCATTATCAAGGGTGTCGATTATGCGGCCGCCAATGGTGTCGATGTGTTGAGTATGAGTATCGGTACCTATGCCAACTCTATTGCCTTCGAGCAGGCTCTTGGCAAGGCATATCAAAAGGCTGTCCTTGTGGCTGCTGCCGGTAACGATGGTTTGTGTATCTATCCTCATCTGTGTAAAAATCCCGTAACGGGAATGATTGCTATGGGTGCGCCTATGTTCCCGGCGGCCTATACCTTTGTGCTGGGTGTGCAAGCAACCGAGAGTGGTGGTGGCTTGACCTCATTTACCAACTACGACGAGGATGGTCCCATCTTCAGCAATTATGGCGAGGAGCAACTCTACAATTATGAGTTGAAAGCCCCCGGTCGCCTCATTATGAGTACCTATCGTGGTGGTAGCTACAAGGCTCTCAACGGTACTTCTATGGCGTGTCCTATAGTGGCAGGTGGTATCTCGCGCTTGTTGCAATGCAAGGAGTATGAGTCGAAAGAGTTGCTCTTTGGCGACCTTATCCATACCGCACAAGGTGGTGTGGTAAACTTCTACGACACGTACCTCATTACCGATGAGGATCGTCGTCCTACACTCAGCCTCACAACCTATGAGTTGAACGACACCATAGGAGGCGATGGCGATATGCGAGCCGATGCCGGTGAGGTAATAGCATTCTATCCCTCGTTGCGCAACCACTGGGGCCAAGCCAAGAACATAAAGATAAGCCTCGAAATAGCCGAAAACGAAGACCAAACCATCGTAGAGTTTATCGACAACCATGTCGATTTCGGTTGGGACTTGTCGAGCTACGGTAAGGGCAAAGCCGCCAACCCCATCCGCTTCAAGTTGCGCGACAACTGTGTAGATGGTCGTCACATCTGCCTCGTATTCCGTGCCACTTGCGACAATATTCAAGGCGAGTTGGTTGAGGAGTTTGTCATCACAGCCGAGAATGGTGTAGAGATAGGCGGTATGGTAACCAAGGATCTTACCCTCTACCCCAATGTACACTATATCGTAACATCGCCACTTGCAGTGCCCGATGGCGTGAAGCTCACTATCAAGCCCGGTACGGTGCTTAAGTTCAAGGCCGGCACCGGTATGTCAATGTCATACAAAGCTCTCATCGATTGTGTGGGTACCCCCGATAGTATGATAGTATTTACTATGGCCGACCTTGAAACAGAACCTATGGGTAAGATTGAAATAATGTGTGATACTATCGAATATGTAATATTTGAGAATTTGAATATCGATTATAGCAATGATAATGGCGGTATCTATGCCAGTGTTAAAAATGGTGTCATAAGAAATAACACATATAGCAATTTGGATTTATTGAGAGGAGATTATGATTTGTGTAATATCATTAATAATAAAGCTAGTGCTTTAGGAGGTACATTACGTGTACATAATACTAATTTGACGAATAATATTTTTAATTCAAGCAGCAATCTGCATGATTACGGATTGAATATAAATCGTATGCAGTCTTGCAATGTAACGAAAAACACTGCTATTAATTTGGGCGTAGATAATGTTTATTTGGCAAGTTACAAAGTTGGAACCCCTTCTGTTTATACAATGGAAAATCCATCGTACTTTGGTACCGGCAGAGAAGACATTGCCCGTATTGGTATTTACGATATGGAGAATCCTATTGCACCTGTGGGCTATGGTTATATAGACCTCTCAAATATGCTTACTCGTCCTGTTGCCGAGGCACACGGTATTGTGTGGAAGGTGGTAGTGAATGGCTACGATGCACAAGATGAGTATGAGATGTTGCCTCCTCTTGGTGTAGGTAAGCACAAATTTGAGGTCTATTTCAACCGTCCTATGAACAAGGCCGTAGAGCCTATGGTGGCGATGGGTGTGCGTCCGCCTTATACCCAAAATGCCATCAGCGAAGAGGGTAGCTGGAACGACGAAGGTACTATCTACACTGCCTACCTTACCATTAGCGGTAAAACGGCTACCGATGGTATCAATCGCATCTACGTGGCTGCAGCCGAAGATAATGAATACTTTGAAATTCCTATCGAAAACTGGCGCTTCAATGTCAATGTGCAGGCTGCCGGCTCTATGAGCACCGGATTTGCTGCCGAGGCCGGATTGGGTAAGGTGATGCTCAACTGGGAGACCGATGAGGAGGACTTTGAGGACTTGCTGGGTTACAACATCAAGCGTTATACCGAGGAGGGCGATACAACCATTATCAACCGCACCCTCATAGGCAGCCAAGAGACCGCCTATGTAGATTATGATGTAGTACCCGGTACTACCTATTACTATACCATAAGCCAGGTGACTACATCGCTCACCAACTATGCCATCAGTAATGTGGTAGCCGCTACACCGCTCACCGCCAAGAAGGGCGATGCCAATGGTAGTATGACAGTCGATGTGGCCGACGTGGTGACAGAGGTGGCATATATCACCGGTAAGCTCCAAGAACAAGTCTTTATATTCGAGGCTGCCGATGTCAATACCGACTTGGATATAAACGTACTCGACGTAGTGGGTACAGTGAGCATCATTATCAACCCGAGTGCCGCCGCTGCCGCATCGCTCGACGAGTCGGCTGCCAAGTATAGCATTGAGGATGGTATCTTCTATATTGACAGCCCCGTTGCATTGGGTGGTATTCAAGTACGCTTGAAGGGTACTGCCGAGGTGGCTGCTCTGGAGGCACTCAACAGCTTTGAGTTTGTAGTCGAAGATCAAGGCGAAAATGGTGTGTTGGTATTGGCCTTCTCGATGACCGGTCAAACCATACCCGCCGGCAAGCACGCCTTGATGACAGTAGGCGAAGGCACTGTAAGCGAAATAGCCCTCTCCGATGCTCAAGGTCGCAACATCGTGGCCGTAGATGGTGGCAAGAGTGGTTTGGGTAGCATAGAGGCTGCACAAATGCAATTGCATTATCCCACAACCTTTGCCGAGAGCCTCACCATACCCTATGTAATAGGTAAGGCAGGCGAGAGCGAAGTACGCATGGTGATGAGCGACCTCACCGGCCGCACTGTCGATAGCTACGAGACCGTAGCCGGCTATGGCAACCACAGCTATGTATGGTCGCCCGCAGGTGTTGCCAATGGTATGTATCTGGTATCGCTCTATGTAGATGGCGTGTTGATGCAAACTGCCAAGGTGATGTATAACAAATAATTGTGACGTATGATAAAACGACTATTGGTCGGTGTAATATGTATGTTATCAGCCATCCTTGCGATGGCTGATAACATCGTTTCTGTATCGACAGCCAGTGGAAAGCCCGGAGAGCGTGTCTCTGTAACCGTTTCGCTGACAAACAGCGAGGAAATAGTGGCCGCCGAGCTGAGCATACCTCTCGATGCCCAATTGTCGTATGTAGAAAATTCGTGTGTGCTCAACAAAGAGCGAGCCAACGGACACAGTGTAACAGCCGGCGTCAAGGATGGCTCGTTACACATTATTATATATAGTATGATGCTACGGCCCTTGAAGGGCCAAGAGGGTGCATTGCTCACCTTCGACCTCGATTTGAAACGTATCCCCAAAGAGATACCTCTCGTACCCGGTGTGGTACTGAGTGATGCTGCCGGAAAAGCTGTTGCATCGACAGTGGAGGCAGGAGCGGTAACTATCTTGTCGCCTATGCTGGAGGTGACAACGCCGCAAATCGATTACGGACATATTCCCATCCGTAATACTTATGCTCGAAATATCACTTTGCGCAATAGCGGAACCGAAACCCTGGAGGTGAGTGATGTGACATTCACTGCCGCCGAGTTGTCAACTTCCGAGACGGCCTTTACCATAGAGGCCGGCGCAACCCGAAATATAGCTGTTGTGTATGCTCCCGAGAAGCGAGGAGCTATGTCGGCAACGGCAACCATCGTATCGAATGCCGCCAATACCATACGCCCCATACGCATTGTTGCCGATCCCTACTCGGTCAACGAGTTGCACGTGGGCAGTGCATCGGGTATAGCCGATGAGGAGGTGGAGATAAGCCTCACGATGAACAATATGGAGCCTATCGTGGCGGCACAGTTTGCATTCAAGTTGCCCGAGGCATTGGTATATGTAGATGGCAGCTTCCAAACCTCTACCCGTAGCAAGGGGCACTCTGTTACGGCAGTGATGCGCAACGATACGCTCTCGTTTATGATATACTCGCTGCGCAATGCCGTTATGACGGGCAACGATGGCGAGATAGCTACCTTTAAGTTGCGCCTCAATGGTCGCGATGGTACTTACTACCTCAACCCCACCAAAGTGGTGTTGAGTAATGCCGCGATGGAAAATATGACCTCGGCCACGAATAGCGGTCAGGTGCGCATCAAAAGTCCGCGTATCACAGGCGATAACAGCTACGATATGGGCAGTACGCCTGTTACCGAGAAGGCCGTAGGAGAATACAGCCTGCGAAATGCAGGACAAGCCCCCTTGACGATAGAGCGTGTAACGTTCTTGTCGCGCGGTTGGGAGGTCATTACCCCTCTGCCTATGGAGGTGGGTGTGGGTATGAGCAGCTCGATAGAGATGGCTTATATGCCCTCGGCAGTGGGCGACTATGAGGCCGAGATGCACATATATACCAACGATCCCGAAAACCGGATGAAAACAGTGGCTGTGAAGGGTAGCACCTATGAGCCCAACAACCTGGTTATGAAAGGTCGAGGTACGGACAACAGCTATAGCATAGATGTGTCGCTCGACAACTATACCCCCATCGTGGGCTTGCAGATGGATGTTCACTGGATAAAGGGTATGGTGACGAGCAATAACAATCTTGTGTTGGCCGACCGGCTGAAGGGTATGAGTGGCTCGGTAACTGATATGGGAAACAATACCTATCGCATACTCATCTTCTCATATACCAACAAGACCATCTCGGGCAATAGTGGCGAGATCTT
>JAFZDG010000331.1 GCA_017561285.1 Bacteroidaceae bacterium | reverse complement strand
GATCGAGGTATATACCCAAGTCGATATGCAAGTTTTCGGTAAAACGCAACCACTCGAAGTTGTAGGGAACTTGCGAAGGAATAACTCCCTCGGCATTGCGTGGTTGAGTAAAGAATTGGAAGGCTGTCAAATAAGCCAATGCCGCGCACACTGTCATACCCAATGTGCCTAATATGCCCGCTACGCGGGGCTTGAGTTTGCTATCGAGAAGTCCCAACAGCAAGAACATCGCTAACGGCAGTACTAAGATGAAAATTGTATATTCCATAGCGCGGTTATTAGTATTTCATATCGTCAAGTTTATCGGCATCGATGTTGCGGATGTGACGATAGATGTTAATGATAATGGCAATTGCAATAGCCGTTTCGGCAGCCGCAATGGCAATGGCAAAGATTGAGAAAATCATACCTTCCATCTGTTCGGGGAACAAGAAGCGGTTGAATACGGCAAAGTTGATGTCAACAGCATTGAGCATCAACTCTATTGAGATGAGCATCATAAGCATATTCTTGCGGGTAATAAAGCCATAAACCCCGGCAAAGAACATTACTAAGCTTATTACGATGTAGTATATCATTGGTATTTCCATAATCTACTGTTTTTATCGTTTGCGAGCAATCATAATGGCAGCAATGATGCAGGCCAACAACAATACACTCACAGCCTCGAAGGGGAGCAGGTATTGGAATTTGTCCATACCAATGAGTGCATGACCTATATCATTGATCGATTGAGCCTCGTGTGTAATACTCTCTGGCCACTTGTATGTGAGCAGAGCGTAGGCACTTACAGCAGCACCGGCAATGGCTGCTATGAGACCGAGTAATCGATGTTTTTTGTCTTTTTCATCGGTACACTCGCCGGGCTTGCTGGTGAGTAGGATAGAAAAGACAAACAGAACCAAAATACCTCCGGCATAAACGGCTATTTGTACCGAGCCGAGGAACGTGTAATCGAGCATAAAATAGATACCTGCTGTCGATAGGAGTACGAAAAGCAAGTAAGTGGCAGCTCGAAGTATGCGACGGGTGGTTACTGCCAGTATCGAGCACACCACAATCACAATCGCAAGCAAGTAAAAGATAACTTGTTGAGCTAAAGGTAGGAGTTCCATATATTGTATTATTCTGATTTTTCTTCTTTGTTAGGTGCCACAATAGGTTCCGGACGGTTGTTGAGTTGTTTTACGAGTTTTTCTCTCGAGAAAACAGCTTGTTCAAACTCGTTGGTAAACTTAATGGCATTGTGAGGACAAGTGCTCACACACAATTGACAGAAAGTACAAGAGCCAAGATCGTACATATAGCGGTCGAGTACGCGCTTGGTTTTGCCCTCTTCGGTCTCTATTTTTTTTGCTACAATCTCTATCGTATTATTGGGACAGTTGTTTTGGCATATACCGCAAGCTATACACTTGTGGTTGCCCTCCTCATCATATACGAGCGAGAGTGTGGCGCGAAAACGCTCGGGAATTTCGAGTGTCTTGCGATTTTCGGGGTACTCTTGGGTAATTTTACGGCTGAAGAAATATCGTCCAGTAATACTCATACCGGTGAGCAAGCTCCCGATGCCTTTGAATAATGATGTGAAATAGTTCTTTTTACTTCCCATAAGTTCGTTTGATAGTGTTCTATCGCTGTTTGGTTGTTATTCTCTACGAGTTTGCTCGACTGTGGCCGAGTAGACTCGTAGAGAAAATTTAGGTTTATCCTTCAACTATACCACCCAATATATCGAGTAGTTCGTTGGTAATGCTTTGTTGACGCAATTTGTTGTACTCAAGTTGCAATTCTTCGCGTAGTTTCTTGGCATTGTCGTTGGCCGACTGCATAGCAAGAACGCGGGCTGCTTGTTCCGATGCTCGGTTTTGGCATATGCTTTCTTGCAGCGAAGCGAGTACCGACAATGGTATTACCTCGTCGAAGATGGTTGTAACATTTGGCTCAAAGAGGTATGGCTTGCTCTCGCCAATGGTTTCCGATGCTTCGGGTATAACGGGTAGCATCGTACGATTGGCAAGTCGTTGTCGGCCCATGCTGAGGAAGCTCATAAAGACAATCTCTACACGATCCAACTCTCCGCTGAGGAATGATTGGGTAAGCTCATCGCACATTTGTTTGATTTTGTTACCACTACTCTTGGCAGTCATATAGTTGAGTACTTTTACATTCACTTCGGGCAGTTGCAGTTTGCGGCATGCGGTTACTACTTTCTTGCCAATGGGGTAGATGGTAAATGTTACCTCTTCGCCCACTTCCTCTTTAATGCGATTGATGGTTTCGAGCATCCGTTTGAAAAGCATCATATTGAAAGCACCGCACAAACCCTCGTCGCTACCTTGTACCACTATGCCCACATTTTTTATGGGGCGCTCAATGGTGAGGGGCGATGAGTACTCGCTATCGGCTGCCAGAAGGTTGTCGATAGTTGCCTGTATTTGGTGGCGGAAAGGCTCTACTCGTTGCAATGCTTGCATGGCCTTGTGCATCTTGGCCGATGAAATCATTTTCATTGCACCGGTTATTTTTTCGGTAGTTGATACCGAGCCTATTCTACCTTTCAGTTCACGTATGGATGCCATATCTCAATTATGCCTTATAGCGGTTTGCAACTTCCTTTGCTACCTCGGTGAGTTTTGTACCAATCTCATCGTTGAGATTACCTTTCTTCAACTCATCGAGTACATCGGCTTGGTGTTTGGTGTGAAGAACTTGAATGAAAAGTTTTTCAAATTCTCCCACTTTGTCGGCGGGAACGTTGGCAAGCAATCCTTGTGTACCACAATAAATTATTGCAATCTCTTCCTCAACAGGAACAGGGCTGTATTGTGGTTGAATGAGCATACGTTCGTTTTTGCGACCTTTGTCAATAACCATTGCTGTTACGGGGTCTATATCGCCACCAAATTGGGTAAACGATTCAAGCTCACGGAATTGTGCTTGGTCAATCTTCAACGTACCGGCAATTTTCTTCATAGCCTTGAGCTGTGCACTACCACCTACACGCGATACCGAGATACCTACGTTGATAGCAGGGCGAACGCCTTGGTTGAAAAGTTTGGTCTCAAGGAATATCTGACCATCGGTAATCGAAATTACATTGGTGGGAATGTATGCCGAAACGTCACCGGCCTGTGTCTCGATGATGGGGAGTGCTGTGAGTGAGCCGCCTCCCTTTACCATAGGTTTCAATACCTCGGGTAGGTCGTTCATCGATGCTGCAACCTTATCGTTGTCGATAATCTTGGCCGAGCGCTCCAAAAGGCGTGAGTGCAAGTAGAAAATGTCTCCGGGATATGCCTCACGTCCTGAAGGACGACGCAAAATAAGTGAAATCTCACGGTATGATACTGCTTGCTTCGACAAGTCGTCATAAATAACAAGTGCATGGCGGCCTGAATCGCGGAAGTATTCACCGATGGCAGCACCCGCCATAGGTGCATAGTAGCGCATGGCGGCTGAGTCTGATGCGTTGGCTGCCAACACGATGGTGTAGTCCATAGCACCATGCTCACGCAGTGTATTTACCAATGCGGCTACCGACGATGCCTTTTGTCCTATTGCTACATAGATGCAATAGAGAGGATTTCCGTTCTTGTAGTTTTCGCGTTGGTTGATGATTGTATCTATGGCGATTGTTGTTTTTCCTACTTGACGGTCACCGATAATCAACTCGCGTTGTCCACGACCTATGGGTACCATCGCATCAATAGCCTTGATACCTGTTTGTAGCGGCTCCTTAACGGGTTGACGGAAAATTACACCGGGAGCTTTGCGGTCGATGGGCATCAACAAAGTTTTGCCTTCGATGGGACCTGCTCCATCAATAGGCTCGCCGAGTGTGTTGATAACACGACCTAACAAGCCTTCGCCTACGGGTATTGAGGCAATATCGCCGGTACGGCGTACGGTCATATTTTCGGTAACCTTTTCGATATCGTTCAGAAGAATCACACCCACGTTGCTCTCTTCAAGGTTCATTGCTACACCGCGTACTCCGTTTTCAAACTCTACGAGTTCGCTGGCCTTTACATTATTCAGACCATACACGTGTGCAACACCGTCACCTACTTCGAGCACGGTTCCTATCTCTTCGAAGCCGGCTTGTTTGTCAACCTCTTCGAGCTTGCTTTTGAGTATATCCGATATCTCGTTTGGTTTTATCATAAGATTATTTGTTTAGTAATTTTACGCGCAATTTCTTAAGCTCGTTTTGAATCGATGCATCAAGTTGCATCGAATCTACGCGCAGTACGAAACCACCAATGAGTGTGGGGTCGATTTTGTAAACAAACTCCAATTGCTTGTTGAGCTGTTTCATAAGCAACCCCTTGATTCGTTCCATTATATCATCGCACATAGCCGATGCTGTGATAATGGTGACACGGGCTATGTTGTTTTCTTGACGATATATCTCTTGATACGATAGCATCGTAGCACGGAAGAAACTCTCTCGGTGATTGAGTATTACCAAGTTTATGAAGCGAAGGATTGCCTGATGAGCCTCATTGCCTGAGGCCATAACGAGCAGTTGCTCCTTTTCAGTAGTACTTATTGCCGGGTTACCCAATGCTTTTGACAGCGTGGGATGAGTGGCAAAT
The DNA here is from genome assembly GCA_017561285.1 of Bacteroidaceae bacterium. Taxonomy (GTDB): domain Bacteria; phylum Bacteroidota; class Bacteroidia; order Bacteroidales; family Barnesiellaceae_A; genus Barnesiella_A. The sequence continues at coordinate 2,797 of JAFZDG010000331.1, read as the reverse complement.
ACCTCTTCTATTCGTTGGGCATCAGTATATACTTGTTGGGTGCATTGGTGCTCTTGTGCATATTTGTACAAGGCTTTTGCATATCTGCGAGGAATCAATCCTTCCTTCATAGTTCTTAGTTTTTATGTTCTAGTTCGTTCAACAATTGCTCTACCATTTCCGCCTGAGCTTTGTCGCCCGCGAGTTCTTTGCGAATTATATTTTCGGCTATTGTGAGGGCGAATTGGCTCACTTCTTGGCGAAACTGTAGCTCGGCTTCTTTACGCGATTGCTCTATACTGATAGCTGCAGCATCAATGAGTTTCTTTGCTTCGGCAGCAGCGGCTTTCTTAGCCTCTTCGATGATTTGCGATTTCATCTGGGCTGCTTCTTGCAATATCTCCATCTGTTGTTGGTTAGCTTCAGCGAGAATGGCGCGGGCTCGCGTCTCAGAATCTTCGAGGCTTTGTTTGGCGGCTTCGGCATACTCTACTCCTTTATCTATGAGTGAGGCTCGCTCGTCAACCATCTTGGTGATGACTGGCCAGGCAAACTTGGCCAATATGGCAAATAGCACCACAAAGACCACGAACATCCAAAAGACTAACCCTGCTTCGGGCAAGAACAGTTCCATACGGGACGTTTAGGCGAGATTAGAGGAACAATGCGAGAATACAAACGATAACGGCGAAAAGGGCAACACCCTCGATAAGAGCCGCGATAACAATCATACTACCACGTACATCACCGGCTGCTTCGGGTTGGCGAGCAATTGCTTCCATAGCAGAGCTACCAATGCGACCAATACCAAAACCTGCTGCAATAGCAGCAATACCTGCGCCTACGCATGCACCGATTACTGTGAGGGGTGCAAGTGCTGTCAAAATCATAGCTAACATAATGTTTACTTTTTTATAAGGTTAATAATTTATTTGTTTTTTCTTTTACTTCTATTTATTCGTGATGATGTTCTACTTGTGCCAACGAGATAAATATAGTCGATAGCATAGTAAATACATAGGCTTGGATGTAACTCACAAGTGTATCAATGATATACATAAAGAGTGAGAATCCTACCGATAGTACAGTTGTACCTCCTGCTACTGCTACACCGCCCATCTCCTTGAAAATGAATGTGAGTGAGAGCAATACCAATACAATCATGTGACCACCCATCATATTGGCAAAGAGACGTACCATCAGTGCTATGGGCTTGGTGAAAACACCAAATATCTCAATGAAGGGCATAATGGGTAGAGGTGCCTTGAGGAACATAGGTACGTCGGGCCAAAATACCTCTTTCCAATACTCTTTGGTGCCGAATATATTGACAGCCAAGAAGGTGCATATAGCAAGTACCATTGTTATCGCCAAGTTGCCGGTAAGGTTGGCTCCGGCTGGGAATATGACCATCAAACCCATCAAGTTCGATACGAAGATAAAGTAGAACGCTGTGAGCAAATAGGGTGCAAAGCGTCGTCCCTTTTTGGGTCCGAGTATCGACTTGATGACATCGTCATATACCATACAAGTGAGCATCTCAATGGCTCCGGTAAATCCGTGAGGCGCTTTTTTGTCGTTGCGTTTATACCAGCGTACAAGGGGGAATAGACACAAGCATATCACAATGACTGTGATGAAGAGTGCTGCCACATTCTTGGTTATTGATATATCTAATGGTCGGTACACTTCTCCTTGAGCATTGGTACTCACTACCTTGCCATGATGTGCTTCGCTCGAGTCTATATAGAAACCCTCGTATGTCTCGCCATGTTCTATCTTGCTCGACATAAAGCAGTGCCATCCGCCATCGCAATCTTGAACGATGATGGGTAGGGGTATCTTATGACTATGCGAAAAAGGCACTTCCCAGCTGTAGTGGTCAACCAAGTGGTCAAAGATAGTCTCTTTGGCATCGAACTTGGCATTCTCATCGTGATGCGAATGGTCAAACAAGGCTATGCTTGCTGCAGCCGCCAACACTATGAGTGTGATGCTTATAATTAGTATCGAGTGCTTTTTCATTTGTTATTCTATTGTAGGCTTTGTGCCGTTATGTGTTAATAAATGCACACCGCTATGCGGTTGTTGTCTACGTCTGCAAATCCACCGCTTATCTCTACGGAGTGTCGCTCGTTGCCTGTAACATACTCTATCGTACCCTTTTCGAGTGTCGATACCAGCGATGCGTGGTTGTGCAGTACGGTAAACGAACCTTTTGTGCCCGGTAGCGTCACCAACTCAACTTCTCCGCTGAAGAGTGTTGTTTCAGATGATATAATTTCGAGTCTCATAGCGATAATTAGTTTGCTTGGGCTTGTTCGAGCATCTTTTTACCCTTGGCAATAGCCTCGTCAATAGTACCTACGTTGAGGAACGCTTGCTCGGGATATTGGTCCATCTCGCCGTTCAAAATCATCTTGAAGCCGCGTATTGTCTCCTCAAGGGGAACCATCACGCCCGGGAGACCGGTAAATTGCTCGGCTACGTGGAAGGGTTGTGAGAGGAAACGTTGCGCACGACGGGCACGACTTACTACAAGTTTATCTTCGTCCGAAAGCTCATCTATACCCAAGATGGCAATAATATCTTGAAGCTCATTGTATTTTTGTAGGAGTTGCTTCACGGCTTGCGCTGTGTTGTAGTGCTCTTCGCCTACAATAAGCGGATCGAGAATACGTGAGGTCGACTCCAATGGATCTACTGCGGGATAAATACCCAACTCCGAAATCTTACGGCTCAATACGGTGGTTGCATCCAAGAAGCTGAAGGTTGTAGCAGGAGCAGGGTCGGTCAAGTCATCGGCAGGCACATAAAT
>JAFZDG010000330.1 GCA_017561285.1 Bacteroidaceae bacterium | reverse complement strand
GTTTGATTGTCGAGTTGCTCGGCATCCCATACTTGTTCGTTAAAACCTTTGATTCCACCATGTAAGTTGTTGGGACCGTTATTGATGGCCAAGTTGTCGTAGGTAATACCGTCCAACTCAAATTTACCACGTGCAATGCGATTGGCATAGCGTCCGCAGATAACGCCAAAGTAGCGGTCGCCGGTAGTGAGAATTGTATCTATAGAGTCGTGTCCGGTAACGACATCGACCATATTTCCATTATTGTCGGGAACGAGCAGAGAAATAATTCGTGCGCCGAAATTGCAAATTGTCAACTCGCAACCATTCTCGTTGGTAAGTGCATAGAGTCGAGTCTCTTTGCCATCTATTTCTTTGCGGAATTTTTCAAAAGATAGTCCCGAAAGAGTTGTCTCGTTATTCATGCTATGTTGTGTGTCGATTGTTTGTGAGTTAAATGTGTTGAAACAATAGTAGTGAAGAAAGAGAAGCTAATGCCAATAAGTATATGTTTCGTTCTTATTTTTCTTGCGATGCCAAAAACTCCTCGGCAACCTCGCATAGCGTGTTGTACCAATCTTCGCCGAAACGGCGGATAAGCGGTTCGCGCAGAAATTGATACACTCTTACATTCTCTTTGCGTCCCAATACCTCGGCCGCTTTGCATATTTTCCATCGGTGATAGTTGAGAGCAGTGTATCCGTTAGACCACTCTTGTAGGCGTACGGGGTATAGGTGGCACGACAGCGGTTTGTAAAATTTCGATCGCCCTTCACGATATGCCTTTTCCAATGCACAGTAGCACATACCATTTTCACCGTAGCAGGTGAATACGCAATCGCGTCCGTCAACAATAGAGGTAACAAGGTCGGCCTCTTCGTCAACATACGATACACCTTGCTCCTTGATAACAGCTTTTGCAGCAGGGCTGAGATCGTCCCACACAGCATCAAGTGCCTCTTCTATGGCTTTTTGCTCTTCGGGGGTAATGGGCGCTCCGGCATCTCCGTCTATACAACATTCGCCTTTGCAAGCATCGAGGTTACACAGAAAGTACTTCTCAAGTATGTCGAGCGTAATGATTGTATTGTCTATTTGTATCATATCGTAAGGGGGGAATGTTCTCTTAAAAGCTATTTAAATTTTATTTCAAGATTATAAGAGAGCTATTTTCAAAAACCACTTCTTAATATCTTCACTTGTATGAGTACAATGCCGAGGGGTGTACCCTCGACATTGCATCTGTTTATAAAGTTATTCGGTAGGAATATCTTTGTTTACATTCTTCGAACCTACCAATGCATAGAACAAAAGGTAAGCAAGAGCTATGATGATAACCCAATAGCTACCGATAAAACCAATCTTGTCGGCAACGACACCTTGTAGGAAGGGAATGATACCACCACCACAAACGAGTGCCATAAAGATACCCGATGCAGCGGGAGTGTATTTACCAAGACCTTCGGCAGCAAGGTTGAAGATTGAGCCCCACATAACCGATGTGCAAAGACCACACAAAAGCATATAGAACATACTCAAGGGTACCTCGGTATTGATTACTGGAACTGTTATCTTGACACTCTCGGGTGTAAACATCAAAGCAAACACAAGCACCAAGCAGAGTGCCGATACGGCCGAGAGCATAGCTTTGCTGGTCACTTTGGCACCAATAGCACCACCGATAAGACGACCGCACATCATCAAGAACCAATATACACCCACAACAGTACCTGCCACAGCCGGTCCTACCCATGTGAGGTCCGACATATAGAGGTTGGCAATGTTGGGAATACCCACCTCGATACCAACATAGAAGAAGATAGCGATGGCACCCAATACGAAGTGACGGAATGACATAGGGCTGTATTTGTCTTTCTCTTGTTTGCCACTCAAGCGAGCCTCTTTCTCTTCGGCTGTCTCCATATGAGGCTCAGGAATCTTGGTCATGGCAATGATAACAAAAGCAAGTGCAAAGATTGCCATGGCAATGATCATAGCAGGTGCAGCGTCACCCACTTTGGCTTGGTCCATTGAGCCACCAATGAGGTATCCCAACAAAATGGGCGCGATAGTACCACCGATTGAGTTGCAAGAGCCACCCAATTGCAAGAGTTGGTTGCCGCGAGCGCCGCCACCACCAAGCGTGTTGAGCATAGGGTTAACAACGATATTGAGCATACACATTGAGAATCCGGCTACGAATGCTCCCAATACATACACCATAAAAGACTCTACATATCCCGAGAGGAATTGAATACCTACACCGATGAAACCTACGGTAACAGCAGCCAAAGAGGTAAATTTGTAGCCTTTACGCTTCAAAATAATACCGGCGGGGATACCCATACAGGCATATGCAATGAAGTTGGCAAGTGAACCCAATTGCGAGAGTGCATTGGATGCCTGAAATTGATTTTTTACGATTACTCCCATTGAACCTGCAAAGTTGGTAACGAATGCAATCATAAAGAAGAGTGCAAACATTACGGCAATAGGAAGTGCATAGTTTTTCTTTTGTTCCATGATAGTTGCTATTTAGTTGGTTAATCTTTGATGAGGTTTGTACCGGTCATCTCGGCAGGAATGGGCATACCCATAATGTGCAATATCGAGGGGGCAACATCGGCCAAGATACCATCGCTTACTGTGGCATTCTTGTTCTCTGTTACATACACAAAGGGTACGGGATTGAGTGAGTGTGCCGGGTTGGGTGTTCCATCGGGGTTGATGGCATTATCGGCATTACCGTGATCGGCAATGATGATTGTTTCGTAGCCGGCAGCTTTGGCTGCTTCGACAGTCTCATTTACGCATTGGTCAATGGTCTTTACCGCTGTTTCGATAGCCGAATAGATACCGGTGTGGCCCACCATATTGCCGTTGGCATAGTTTACAACAATAAAGTCAAACTTCTCGCTCTTGATAGCCTCTACAAGCTTATCTTTTACTTCAAAAGCACTCATCTCGGGCTTGAGGTCGTAAGTAGCCACTTTGGGCGATGCAACAAGAATACGTTCTTCGTTGTCGTAGGGTGTTTCGCGACCTCCGTTGAAGAAGAATGTTACGTGGGCATACTTCTCGGTTTCGGCAATATGGAGTTGTTGCTTACCTTGTGCGGCAAGGTACTCGCCAAGTGTGTTGGCTACATTGTCCTTATCGAAGAGTATGTGTACACCTTTGAACGAAGCATCGTAGGGTGTCATACAGTAGTATTGCAAGCCGGGAATGGTGTGCATTCCGGCTTCGGGCATATCTTGTTGAGTGAGTACGATGGTAAGTTCTTTGGCACGGTCGTTGCGGTAGTTGAAGAAGATGATAACATCGCCCTCTTTGATAGTGCCATCAAACTGAGTATTGACAATAGGTTTGATAAATTCATCGGTAACACCTTCGTCATACGATTCTTGCATAGCAGCTACCATATCAGTTGCTTTCTTGCCTATACCGTTAACGAGCAAATCGTAGGCCTCTTTGATGCGCTCCCAACGTTTATCACGATCCATAGCATAGTAGCGACCTATGATTGAGGCTATTTTGCCGGCGCTTTTCTCGCAGTGTGCTTGCAAAGCCGCAATAAAACCTTTGCCGCTCTTGGGATCGGTGTCGCGACCATCCATAAAGCAGTGTATGAATGTGTTGTCGATACCATACTCGCGAGAGATGTCGCACAACTTGAAGAGGTGATCGAGCGAGCTGTGTACACCACCATTCGATGTCAAGCCCATAAAGTGAATATTCTTGTTGTTGTCGCGAGCATAAGTAAATGCCGATACGATTTCGGGATTTTCCATAATGGTGTTTTCGCGACAAGCTTTGTTGATTTTTACCAAGTCTTGATATACTACGCGACCTGCACCGATGTTAAGGTGTCCTACTTCCGAGTTACCCATCTGACCATCGGGTAAACCAACGTTCTCGCCACTTGCTTGCAATTGTGAGTGAGGATATGTAGTCATGAGATAGTCCCAATAGGGAGTGGGTGTTGAAGCAATAACATCGGCACGCGAATTGTCGCCAATTCCCCAGCCGTCAAGGATCATTAGCAGTGCTTTTTTATTCATAATTATAATCTTTTTTACGGGGTTTTACCTTAAAATTAATTTCTTTGCGAAGATAGCAATTTTTTGTCTTTTACATCCAATACGAAGCGCTTATTTTACTCTTTTTATTTATAAAAGATAGATTTGCACGTTTCGTACATATTTGTTTACTTTGTCGTGCCTAAAAAATGTAGAATGATGCGCGACAGAGAAATTATTTTTTCGCAACAACAACGCAATGATATAGAGCAGCAATTGCGCTATATCAACTTTGTGTCTAAGCGCATAGATACACCGCATTGCGATAGGGCGAAGGTATATGCCGTTTTTGAGGCAACAATGTCACTGTCTGGCTCTTCCTATACGCCGGAACAGCTGCGAAAAGTGCTTGCCGATGGCAGCGATATGTCGGCTGAGGCAGTCTTTGCCCGGCGATATTATACACTTGTTGCATCCTTGTTGGAGGACCATATAGATAGGGCTTTTGATGAGTCTCGTATCATATCGTTTTATACAACTTTATATGACGCACCTCGCTCGCGGCGGGCTCTGCAACCGCGAATGACGGTGGCCGATATCTTGTTGCAAAACACACCTCAAGCGAGCAACGATCTCTTTGTTTATGGTGACGAACTAAGTGAGTTGGTCGAATGGTATGGAGTGCAATGTAGCCGGCCCCGTTATGTGCCGTTAGAAGCTATTGCAAGTTTTTTATACTATATGGTGCATCATAATACTCTCCCACAGGGTAGGGAGTGGGTAATGCATCTGGTTATGCTTTTGCTCTTGCGTCTATCGGGCTATGATTGGGTTGCCTTTTCGGGGCCGGCTTGTACGATGAATGCTCAACGCATCGATTATCGCCGAGCCTTGTTTGCAACCGCCGGCGGCAGTGACACTTGTGCTGCGTGGATAGCTTATTTTGTGAATATAATCTATGATATGGCTCGGCAGGTAAGTGCTCAAGATGCGCCTTCTATGCCTCTGCTTTCAGCCTCGCATAAATCGGTGTTGAACAGCCGTCAGCAAGCGATTCTCCAATTTATAGCCCATCAGCAGCCCGTAAGTCTTTCGGCTATAGTCAAGCACTTGCATAAGGAATCGATAAACACTGTGAAGAAAGATTTGCAACGTATGCGTGAGCTTGGTTATATCGCTACTGAGGGTGTTCTCAAAGGTACAGTCTATTACAAGATTTAATCTCTGTATATTGAAAATTCAGTATCGTTCTACTTTCTTGTTTTATACCCTCTTTTTTACTTCACCAATGATAGTTGTATCGACACGCCGTAGTTACTATTGGTAACGGGGTAGGCCGATGATGATACCAAAGGAGTATTTACCTGGTGGTCGAAATAGAGTCCCAATGTGATGCGTTTGCTTAGCACATAGTTGGCTGTAGCCTTAATCGACAGTGTGCGAGTACCTGTTGTGGCCTGTGTATAGTTCTCATTGATGCGGCGTATGAGCGAGATTGTATTGCGCCAAGAGAAGTCACCATTGATAGTGAGGTCGTTGTTTACACCACTCTGTGTGCTGCCTATTTTTATGATTTTATTGAAGTTGGCAATCTTGTAGCTCATACCTACTGTTATATCGGTGGTGTTAGCCTCTACCACTTGTCCGGCCGATGAGTTGAGCGTGAGCACGCGACTATCGTTAAATTCGGCGCGGAATGTAATGTTGTTTTTCATTGTTGCATTCACACCAATGAAGGGTGCAAATCGCTCGGTAATAGAAACCGATGATATGTCGTAGGGCGAAGAGGGTATAGGATTGCCCGACAATTCGTCAAGTGTAAAGCCCATATCATCACCACCGGTATTTATCCAGTTCATAAATGAAGAGTATGAACCTACCGCATAGGTACATTGGTATGTGTGGTTGATGGTGAATGTCTTGAAATGCTCTTTGATAGCAGGTATTTGCATCAGACCATCGTAGGTAATGCGCCAGTTGGGTAGTATGCTCGACATAGCCGGGAATGCAGTGAGTGATATATTGTGGGCACTGCTACCGGTATATGCTGCAAGGAATGCCGGTATCATTACATCGGGCGATGATTTGTTGATGCTTCCATTGTTGCTATCATACGGCTGGCCGGCAAGAGGATGTCCTTGCATAAAGCCTGTTGTGGGATAGTTGCTACCGGCATACTTCTGTTCGTATCGTGCGGCAATAATTTCGCGGTTGGTCATAAACTGTTCGAATGCAGCCGAGTAATATCCGTTCTCTACGGTTGAGGCTCGTAGCGATGTAAGTATTGCTACGTGTGTCTTGGTATAATTACCGCCATATACAGTGGGGTTACCTTCAAACATAAACTGCATTTGTGCACTGTTGGTCTTGTTCCAATTTCCGGTGAGTTTTATTTTCAATCCCGAGATAGGTTCCAAGTCAACATCTATATTCAATTCTTGTGTTTTACCCGATACAGCGGGATTCATTTGCAGCTCGTTGCGTATGAGCCAATTGTTGTCGATAGCCCGTTGTACATAGCTTTCATCGGTAAAACCAAATGCAAAGTCTAAGCCCGGTGACATAGGGCCGTAGGCTTCTGTCTGTCCGAAAATATCGCCTACAGTGGGGCGGAAAAGAGGCAGGTTCATAGAGTTTACCTCGCGATAACGTGCACTAACACCGCGCAGCATCATCACAAAACGTGCCGAGTATTGTGCCGCCTCGCTCCAGAAGGTCTTCTCTTCTTCAGGTATTACTACACGCACTTTTATTTGTCGTTTGCCACGTGTCAAAATCTCAATATTGTTGTCATCTACCACACGACTCTCTATGGCAAATGACTCGCCTTTGAGGTTGGTTGCCGTTACATTAACCTTTTTGTTACGAAGGTTGTGACGCACAACGACACTGGTATCTTCTTTGAGGGTAATGGTGCGTTCGTATTTGTTTTTCTTGTTGTCGTTGCGACTCTTTGAGCGACTGTTGCTCTTGCTCGATGCGAAGCGTTTGTTTACCTTCTCCAGATAGGGTATTTTGTTGTATAATTGTTCAAAGTTTATGCGACCATCATAGTTCCATTGGGCCTGGTTGCTTATCACATTGCCCATCTCTACACCTTCTATTTCGGTACCTTTCTGCCAGTTGTAGGTGGCATTGTATTTGACCGAGAATGTAAGGAAGTCGATGGCAGGTATTTTATTGAACGGGGCTGTCCATGAGGCATTAAAAGTCTGGTTGTAATCCCAGGGGGTACCAAATCCACCTATGCTACTCCACACTGAGTCTTGCCATTGGGCATATTCGTCCGGGAAAAGATTACGATTCACAGCTCCGGCCGGCTCGTCAATGCGGGCATTGGTCATGGTTTGCAAGGAGAAGTTGAGTGATTTGGTCAGATTCCATTGTAGCGATAGCTGACGGTCCCACAAGAAATTCTTACTTACCGATACGGGTAACTCTATACCTTTAACACCCGATACCAATGAGTTGAGGTCGCGTGTTTGTTGTTCGTAGTAGTAGCGCGAAACGTTGGTGCTGAATGTAATATTGGTAGGTACATAGTTCAACTCCCATTCTTTGAGGAATTTGGCATCTTTCGATTCGCTCTTTATACCGCTGAAAGGCTTGAATGGTTTGACGTAGGGAGTATAAGAGTAGGTAAAACTACCTCGGTGGTCGTAGGTATTCTCATAGGTCATTGTAGGATCCTCGTTGCTCTGACGATTGTATGAGTAACCAATGGTAAAGTTGGCCGGATCGTAGGGCATAGGATTCTCGCTCTTGACGTTTACTTTTACGCCTGTGATGCTGAGGCTCTCGACACGTTTGCGCTCAAGGGCAAGGCTCGAAATAGAGTCTCGCTCTTGTTTGGTTTCGGTGGCATTGAGGGCATCTTTCAGTTTCACATCCTCATCTACGGGGTTGTATTGGGGAGTGGTTACTTGCTCGGAGTATGAGTAGTATAGAGGAGCCGAAACCTCGGCCTTTTCGGGGAAGAAACGGCCTAAGTCTATTTGTGTAGCGATGTTATATTGGTAATAGTCGTCCATGCGGCGTTGGGTGAGGCTTTGATCGATTGAGCCAAAGCCCGATGTCTCGATATGACCACCTACGTTGACGGTTGCAATATCCGATATACCCAAGTTGACATTACCTTTGGCAGCCCAGCCACCACTTTGGTCGAAGTCGGTCAGGCGCAATTCGTTTACCCATATGGTACCATTCTTTATATTACCCGAGTTGTTGCGTACACCAATGAGTATGGTACGTATGTTTGACAAAGAGGGATTACCCACAACAGTCATACGGTTGCGTTCGTTGTCGGGATCATATATTGAGTATGGTTCGGCAAACGATACATTTGTGTTGTCGGCCTTTTTACTGCGATTGCGCAAGGTCTTAAGCTCCGGCAGACGTTCCAATGCAAAGTCAAACATATTCTCTACCGGCCACACTTCATATTGGTCGCTGGCATTGTAGGTGCTGTAATGACCTTCGGGGGTAAGAACAAGGGGTATCTCATACTCGTAGTAGTTCGAGCGGCTGTCGCTACCCAATCGCATAAATACGGTCAAGTCGCCATCTTTGAGGTTGGTGTAGTCATCGATTAGTTTCTCGGCGTGTACAAACATCTGTATGCGCTTGTAAAGACGCAAGTCCATACTTATATTTTTATAAACAGCCAGTGCTTCGCCCGATTGAAGGTCGGTAACCTTCAGCGCAAGAGCCTGCTCGTTGAGTTGTGTGGCTTGCGATTGACTGGGATCGACAATACGAGTCACTCCGGGAGGCAATACATAATTGACAGGACGTTGTCCGGCATTCTCTTCAATATTCACCACACTCATATCTATGCTGCCTTGTACGGGTGCATTGCTACGATTGTTCAGTGAGTATTGGTAGGTACGCCATTCGCCTCTCACCAACTCGAAGGTGGCAAAGCGCAAGTGTGTGGGATTTTTAAATCCGGTCATAAACATACGTACAAATCGTATGGTTTTGAAGTCGTTGATAGAGCCAAATTTGCTCTCAAACTCGCTTACCGGTATTTTGAATTGGTACCATACGGCGCGTCCTTTCTGACCATTGCGTAGTGTTACTTCGGTTGAGGTAGAGTCGGTGATAAAGTTGCGACCTACAACCAAGTCTTCGCGGCGTATCGATACGCGGTATTGGAAGTATCGTTCATATTCGTTGAGGGTATTGTCTTGGTTTATATCCTCAACATCGGGAACACTGCGTGATGATTGGTAATAGGGGTCATCTACATCTTCGTTCGATGCCGAGTTACCATCAACGCCGTTATATCGTTTGTATCGCTCCAATACCGAGCGTTGCTCATTGTCATAATCAACACCTCGGTAGAAGTGATAGTTGTCGCCGGCCGGGTCGTTGTAGGGCGAGAATTGGTCTTGACGCATACGGTTTTGTGCATCGGCCGATAGACGGTTGTCGAGTTGGGTGAGGAAGTTGCGATAAGTATGGAAACTATACTCCTCATCGTTGCTGAGACCATCAATACCCACATCTTGTTTTTGACGTGCACCGGCAGTGTTGTCGAAGGCGTATGTGAGCGATTGATTGCGCGATACTTTACCCCAGTTGGTCTTCTCTATGTGTGTAGAGTCGCCATCAATGGGTAATCCGTTTTCAAATGACTTCATACCATCTTTGAGAATATCTTCCGATATTTCTCCCAAGTTGATGTATAAATCACCACCTTCGTAATTGGGGTTTTCGGGATCGAGGAAGGGATCCATCATCCAGAAACGTATGGTCTCTATATTGCTTGTCTCAAAGTCGGTATTATCCATCTTACGCATAATACCACCCCAACGAGTCTCGGGGTTGAGCAGGTTGCCTTCGCTGTCTATGCGTTCGGTATCGAGGTTATATGGACCGCGTTCGTTGGGGTAGAACGAAAGGTTGAGTGTCTGTATCGTGGTACTTTCGCCATAGCTCAACTCTTTGTTGGGGAACATCTCATGTACACTTACTTCGCGCACATAGGGGTTCGACAATTGATCATAGTCGTTTTTGATATGTGCCGGTGCGAGCGACGAGTTTTTGTCGGTAAACATACGGTCTATGTAGTACCAAGCCAGCAATGCCCGGTTTTTGCCGTAGTCAATGTTGTTGTTGAGTGCAGCCTCGGCAAACATGGCAGGAGTCGATGAGAGATTCCACGCATAAGGCGAGCGTAGGTCGATTCCGGTTTGTGTCGATTCAAAATCATCGAGATAAGATATACCTTTCTGACTACCGGCCGGTTCTTTATGTGAGATGAGTTGTGCAAATTCACCTGTTACCGAGAGTGTCGATGGAGCTGTTGCATTGACGGTAGGTATATAATTGAGCCAATTGGTAAGCCAATTGAATTTGGTATTATACGAGAGGTTTACACCCCAAAGGGTATTATTTAACAGCTCACTACCGGTATTCACTTTGTTGGTAATGGGCATCTCAGATAGGTGTAGGATTGTACCACCTATCTTAAAGTCTTTACTGAAGGCATACGTAAGGTCAAGTCCCAACATTGTCTTACGTTGCATATTGAACATAGATTGGTTCTCGAGCGATACATTGATGGGTGTACCGGCATCTATAATGCTCTGATTGAGTATTCTTACTGTACCCATTGTATAGTCAACGGTATAGTCGCTATTCTCTACAAGGGTTACACCTCCGGCTGTAACAACAACCGATCCACGAGGCACATTCATTGCACCCAGGCTTATCTCAGAGCCCGAAGATGCTTGATATTCGCCCGTAATGACAAACTTGTTGCGGTCCGATACCTGTTGAGCTACGGTAAGGGTTGAGTCGTATAGCTCTTGGAAAATATATTTTTTAGCTATCTCTTCATCGCCTATAACCTTTGCCAGATGACTGCCAAAAGGCTCTGCAACCGGAAATATAATGCGACCATTGCTCGATTGTACGGTGTAGCTCTCAATATAGTCGAAAAATCCATCGGGATGGCTCTCTTGGTTGGCATCGAGTCGGTCGAGGTTCATTGCCTGCAGCAAAGTCTTTTCGCTTATGTCTCCGGCCGGAATATAGTTGAGCAACACACCGGTAGAGTCGCTCAAATACTTAATATCGAGGCGGAAGTGATCTTTTTTCAACTGGTAGGCATTGAGTGAATAGACGTTTTTCATCATCAAGTCCCACAGTGGTAAATGAGGCGAAACGGTAACACCTTTCAGCATCTTCAAGTACAGGCATTGGTCGGTAGCCGTAATGTCCGATGAGAATTCACCTACTTGATATACTTGTCCTCCATAGGTATATTCATAAGCTACGGCTATCATCTCATCGGAGTTGAGTGCAACTTTGAGCGAGATGTAACCCAATGTGCTGTTGAGGGTATATTCGTTGCTGTTGAGTTTGCGAGCACTCTCTATCTTCACATAGTCTTGTCCACCCTCTATACCATATGCAACGAGGCCTTCGAGTGCTTGCGATACGTTGTTGATATTGCGAGCTCCGGGATAATTCGACTTTATCTCGCTGAGCAGTGTGTTGGCGTTATTGGTAGGCAATGGGTTGCTTGTGCCCACCCAGTGGTCGTTATAGATGTGTTGACTCTCGGCCAAGTCCATAAAACCTACAATGTTGCGTGCTTGGTCATATTTGCCTTGTTTGTTGGTTACCCACACCTCAATGCGGTTGATGGTGATACCCGATTGCACATAGGGGAGTTTTGAGGCAAACTGGTCGTAGTTGTCGCGGAAGTAGTGTGCCAAGAAGAAGTGACGATTTTCGTCATAGTGGTCGGCATTAATCTCGAATGGTGTGGTTTGTACACCTCCACTGGTACTTACGGTTTTGGTCTCCGACTGTTGTTGCGATACGAGTGCCGTAGCCGTAAGTTTACCAAACTGCATAGTGGTTTTGAAACCAAACAACGAAGTGCTACCGCGTATAAGAGATGAACCGGTTGTCATCGAGACGTTACCGGCTTCAATATTCTTGATAATGTCGTCTTCTTCACCCTGGAATTGCAATTTGAGATTTTGCGAGTCAAATGCAAAGGTTGCATCGGTGTTGTAGTTGAGGTTAAATCCCAATTTGTTACCCACTTTGGCATTGACCGATGCCTGTATTTTGGTGTCGAAGTCGAAATAGGTTTTAGAACGAGCCTCAAGCGACAGGGCCGGGTTGTCTATTCTGTTGTATTTCACACCCATATCAACCTCTACACTACCTTGAGTTTTGAGCTGTACTCCACCCGGACCAAATACTTTTTCGAGCGGGCCGAGACTGAAGTTCATATTCAAGAAATCGAATTTCTCTTTTTCGGCCGTTTCGGGGTTATAGGCATTTTTTTCGCGATAGTATGCCTCCATCGACTTGCGGAAACTATAATTGCCATACTCCTCGGCAGTGAGCGAAAAGGGAGTGGCAATCTCCGTTTCGCCCACGCGCGTGCGCACAATGTAGCGATTGGTCACAGGGTCATACTCAATTTCGCTTTTAATGTTGGACGGAGTACGCAAATCTACTGCACCTTCGTTGCCAATATCTTCGTAATTTTCGGGAATTGTTTTTGTAACGGGATAGCGCACAGTTGTATCGGCAGCCGCCTTTGAGGAGGTTGCTTGTTGAGCATTGGCAGGGAGTGATAGGATTACTATGCCAAGAAAAAGTATAAAAAAGATATGAAATCTCTCCTGTATTTTCATCTATGCGTTCGCCTTGTTCTACATACAGCCGACGAGCATCATAGCATTTTCAATGCTTGTTTTATGACCTCCTCGACACGTATGCCGGGTGTCTCTTGCAGTAGTTTTTGCACTACTTTTTGTGAGGCTTGCGGGGCAAAACCCAACATCGAGAGGGCTGCTACAGCCTCTTCGTAAGTCTCCGATACACGTGGCATACTATTTACTAACGGAGAACCTACCGATTTTATTTTATCTTTGAGGTCAACAATTATTCTTTGTGCTGTTTTTGCACCTATGCCTTTTACCGACTTTAGTAGTGTAACATTTTCTGTTGCAATGACTTGCTCAAATTCTTCGGGCGATAATCCCGATAAAATCATTCTTGCAGTATTGGGGCCTACACCCGATACCGAAATGAGAAGTTGAAATAATTCGCGCTCTTTGCGGCTCTTGAATCCGTATAGCAGATAAGCATCTTCGCGTATAGCCTCGTGTACGAGCAGGCGTGCCCGTTCTCCTTGTTTCAGTCCCGAGAAGGTGTTGAGCGAGATGTGTAGAAAATAGCCTACACCACCCGAGGTTTCTATTACAGCCGAGGTGGGTGTCAATTCGACCACTTCACCGCATATATATTCTATCATAATGAATTCTTGTTTGTCGTTTTTGACAGAACAAAAATAATACAAAGATTTGGTAATCGCAAAACTTAGGTGGTGCGATAGAATAAATTCTCGTATATAGTTTGATGTTAAATGGTGTTTTATTAATTTTGTACGCTATATAGTACTGAGCCGAGCAAAGATTTTATGGCCGGACACAATACCTACTATAGCACCCATTGTGTTGGCTGCAAAGTCTATAATGTCGCCTGTACGCCCCATAGCCATATGCGCTTGCATTAGTTCAAGTGCTGCACCGGTGACGATGGCAACTGCAAGTGCTGCTATCAGATGCCATTGTTTGTGAATGGAGCCTTGACGGCGATAGTAGTCGAAGCAAAAAGATGCTGTGAGTGCGGCATACATTATGAAGTGTGCTACTTTGTCGGAACCCGGAAACTCAAACCATCGTTGCTGATGGGGCAATGGCTCGGATGTGAGCGATAAGTAGCAAATAGCTATGAAAATGAGCGCAGTTGGTATGTATGGCGGTATGTTGCGTATAAATGATGACATAGCAATGAGGTTTTCATAGTACAACATTATAGGTCATAAAAAGTTATTGTATCACAAAAGTATTATTTTGTTGGTAACAATACAAATGCTTGTTGCAAAAAGACGTGATATGAGTAGAAGTAGATGGATGGAGAAATGGATGGCACTACCACGCGGACAGCGCAGGGCCACTATTGTGTTGCTGATAGTTGCGAGCATATTATGTGTGGTGCAGTTGGTTGTTACGCATTATAAAAATGTGCCACAAGAGTGTACTGCTGACTATTCCCTACTCGAGGAGGAAATAGTACTATTTCGAGCACAACTCGATACCATTCCCATCGAAGAGCGTCGTCCTACCTATCATCGCCGCACACATACTCGTGATACCTCCAATATAAAGCCGGTCAAAGCAAGGGTTAAGAAAATTGAAAAATCGGTGCCACGTACAATTGAGCCGGTACCACGTGTAGTTAAAGACCATAGTCAGTAGGGGTGGATAGCAGCGAAAAGATAAGAAAATAGCCTTGTTCATTTTTTTTATTGGTTCTGTTGATGTTGATATTCACAGAAAAGTTGTAATTTCGCTTGCTGTAATTATATCTTGAATATGCTTTTTGATAATCGCAATAGAAAACTCACTATCAACGCCGGCGGTAAGTTGGTCAGTTTGGCCCGTCCGCAGGTGATGGGTATTCTCAACGTTACCCCCGATTCGTTCTACGACAACAGTCGTTGTCCCGATGCATCTGCTGTTGCCGAGCGTGTAAGTGTATTGTTGTCGGAAGGTGCCGATATGATAGACGTGGGTGGCTACTCATCACGTCCGGGCTGTTCCGATGTAAGTGTCGATGAAGAGAAGCGACGCTTGGCCATAGGATTTGAGGCTATACGTCGTCAGTCGCCCGAGGCGGTTGTATCGGTCGATACATTTCGTGCCGAAGTTGCACGTTGGTGTGTAGAGGAGTGGGGTGTGCAGATTGTTAATGATATTTCGGGCGGTGAAATGGACGACCAAATGTTTGATACCGTAGCCCGCCTGCAAGTGCCCTATGTGATGATGCATATGCGCGGTACGCCCAACACGATGATGCAAGAGAAGTATTTGCATTATGAAGATGTAACAGCCGATGTATTGCAATACTTTGCAGCCAAGATAGACCGTCTTACACTTATGGGCGTAAACGATATAATTCTGGATCCCGGATTCGGTTTCAGTAAAACCCTCGATGACAACTATCGTCTTATGCAGCATCTCGATGAGTTTACACGACTGGGGTTGCCATTGTTGGTGGGTATATCGCGCAAGTCGATGATATATAAATTGCTGGGTACAGTACCCGGCGAGAGCCTCAATGGAACAACAGCACTCAACGTATTGGCACTGCTGGGTGGTGCAAACATCTTGCGAGTGCATGATGTGCGCCAAGCTGTAGAGGCTGTAAAGATTGTAACACAAACAATACCATAACACACGCATAGTAAAGAGAATCATTATGATAGAGTTTGGAATAAAAGATGCTATTGATATACTTATAGTTGCCTCGTTGCTCTATTATCTATTCAAGATGATGAAAGAGTCGGGAGCCATAAAAATATTCAGCGGACTTATAACATTTGTGGTCGTTTGGATTATCTTTCGCCTCTTGCTCGATATGCGCCTGTTGGGTGCTATAATGGACAAGTTTATGAGCCTCGGTTTGTTGGTGCTTGTCGTATTGTTCCAAGAGGAGATAAGACGTTTCCTTATAGAACTTGGCAGCCGTAATAGGTGGAAGTTCCTTCTAAGTGCATTTCATAAAGGTGAGAAGGTGCAGGCAAAACCCTATGTAATGCCCATCGTATATGCATGTATGAATATGTCGAAAACGAAGACCGGAGCTCTCATAATTGTCGAACGAAATACGCCGCTCGATAAGTATGAGCTCACCGGCGAGCCTATCAATGCCGATGTCAATACACGACTTATAGAGAATATTTTTTTCAAGAATAGTCCGCTGCACGATGGTGCAATGATTATAGCCAACAATCGTGTTGCTGCTGCATCGTGTATATTGCCGGTGTCGCACAACACCGATATTCCCAAATCGCTCGGTTTGCGTCACCGTTCGGCTTTGGGACTCAGCCAAGAAACCGATGCCATAGCCATCATCGTGAGCGAAGAGACTGGCCATATATCGGTTGCTCAGAATGGCAAGTTCCAACTCGCTTTGTCGGCCAAAGACCTCGAAAACATATTATCGCAAGGATCGTAAGAGAGTGTTGCGAATATTTTGTAACGATATTTTTTGTGCTATATTTTTTATACTTACAAGCAATTATTCAGAAAAAAAATGTATATTTGCGAAGAGAAGGTGGATAACCCTCTTTTTTGTGGTATAAAAATAACATTTTAGTAAAAATCTTAATTGAAATATTATGAGAATACATGGACTTTCACCCGAAGAGTTGGCACAACTCGAAGAGCGTGCCGCTGCCGGCGATCGTACTGCACAACTTGACTTGGCCGATTGTCTTTTGGTCGGTCATGGATTTGCAAAAGATACCGAAAGAGCTTTTGAAATATACAATAATATATACTACAACGGTGTCTCTGTGTCGTTTACTTGCGACCACTACGACCGCGTGATGGATGGACTTATCTATTGCTACTTCAATGGTGTAGGAGTAGATAAGGATGAGGCTAAAGCTACACGACTCAGTGTAGAGAAAAATACCTCATGGAACGATTTGTTTGAAAACTAAGTTATAATTTTTTGTTAATTCTACATTTCTGAGCTATGTCGATGTGAATCGATGTAGCCTTTTTTTATATCCAAGCAGGTATATGAGAAAGTATCTACGATTTTATTCTCACCCATCGGTAATAGACATATAGGAGGGCCATTGTAGCTATAGCACTGACGACAATAGTGAGCGTAGTAGTCTCGTTGCCTATCCACATCATATTTTCGAGCGATGGCTCATAATATATAATGGTAGCCATACTGTTGTTGAGCGCATGAGCCAATATAGGAAGCCAAAGGCTGCCACTCCACACAACCATATAACCAAAGAATGCGCCAAGCAACATACGAGGTACAAATCCGAAGGCTTGTAAATGAACGGCACTGAATATTAATGCCGTAACCCATATGGCAAGATGTATGTTGATGTTGCGTTCGGACATCAAGCGTTGTATTGTACCTCTAAACAGAAACTCCTCGCCAATGCCCGTCAATACACCCACAATGAGTATAACGACTATAAGCTGACCTATTGACGATACATTGAGCATTTGCTCGGTGGCTATCATAGCTTTCTCCTCCATTTCACGCATCCACGACAGAGCCTCAGGCAGTTGCCAATTTTCGTTCCACGTTACTATTGCGTTCATAGCCGGCATCGAGGCCATATAGATGGCCAACATCAGTACAATATGCCATATGCCCGGTATGCGATTGAGTTGCATTACTTGCATCATCTTTCTGGGGTTGAATATGTGAGCGGTAATAACAGCAGGTATGATGAAAATACCGATGTTTTGCAGCGCTGTAGTAGCCATATGCATACGCCACACTTCTACTCCTTTGACTTGCAATATCAGTGCAGCAATGATAGTGAGTATATAGAAAAGTATTACCAGTCCCAGCAGGGTAAATATTTGTGTAGATATTTTTTTGGTCATAATGTAGTGTTTTTATAGATTATTATATTGAACAGTAAGTTCTTTTGTGGGGCGAAGATACACATTAATAATATTTTTTGTGTAATTTTGCGACACAAAAATTAAGAATATGAAACTGAAAAAACCTACACTATTAGTACAAGTCCTTATAGCTGTGGCTTTAGGCGTATTATTAGGACAATTTCTTCCTGACGCTATAGCTCGTATTTTTGTAACATTCAACGGCTTGTTTGGCAACTTTCTCACATTTGCCATACCGCTCATCATAGTAGGTCTTATTATTCCGGCCATAGCCGACTTGGGTAAAGGTGCCGGCAAGATGTTGTTGCTCACCGCGTTGATGGCATACGGCTTTACTTTGTTTTCGGGATTTTTTACCTTCTTTGTATGTGATC
>JAFZDG010000329.1 GCA_017561285.1 Bacteroidaceae bacterium | reverse complement strand
CGGTGTGCAAAGTTTCAACGGCAACAAGATGATTACCACATCGGGCGGCGGCGCACTGGTTTGTCCTGATGAGCAAGCTTGGCAGAAAATCATGTGGCTGGCGACACAGGCACGCGAAGCTTATCCCTATTACCAACACGAGCACATCGGTTACAACTACCGTATGTCCAACATCTGTGCCGGTATAGGACGTGGACAAATGACTGTTGTGGCTCAGCACGTAGCTCATCACCAACGCCTATCGGCTCTATACAAAGAGTTGTTAGCCGATGTTGAGGGTATTACACTGCACGAAAACCCGACACTTTCGTTCGATAGTAATTATTGGCTCAACACCATTCTGATAGCACCCTCTTTGCGCGTCAAAGGCGAAGAGCTTGCCTATCAAACGGTAGCTTCGGGGGCTGTGGGTGGAGTAGGGGCTGTCACACACACTCCTCAAACACTACGTACCCAATGCGAGCCTAACGCCAATGTCGAAGCTATGCGTCTGGCGCTCGATGCGGCCGGCATAGAGGCCCGTCCTCTGTGGAAACCTATGCACTGCCAACCGGTCTTTGCATCGGCTCCTGCATATGTCAATGGGGTAAGCGAGCATCTCTTTGCACAAGGTCTGTGCCTACCCGGCGGCCCTTGTGTATCGGCCGATGACGTTAGATATATCGTAGAGCAAATCAAAGCGGCAATAGCCCCCCGATAATCATAACCGCAATGCCATCGATATTCACATACATCATCATATCCCTCCTATTGTTATGGGCCGAGTGGTGCTACTGTCGTGTTGCCCGCAGGTATCATATATTCGACAAGGCAACCGAGCGCAGTTCGCACTGTGTTGCGACAATACGGGGTGGAGGCATCATTATACCTGTAGCCATATGGCTCTACACCATATTTTTCGGAACGTTTCACATCGGTTTTATCATTGCACTTACACTCCTTGCGATGGTAAGTTTCATTGACGATATACGTCCGCTATCTATCACGTTGCGCATTGTTGTTCAGATGGTTGCGACTGTGTCTATGCTCTGTGTCTCCAATGTGGAATGGGGTAGTTGTCTCTATTGGCTACCCATTGTCACAATTGTGTGTGTCGGTATTATCAATGCATTCAACTTTATGGATGGCATTAATGGCATCACAGCAGCCTATTCGATAGCTGTAATTGCGCCCTTGATGTATCTCAATCATCACACCCCCTTTATCGATACCTCTTTGCTCATCGTTACAGCCATAGCAATCGTGGTTTTTGCCCTATTCAATTTCCGAAAAGATGCTGTATGCTTTGCCGGAGATGTAGGATCGGTGAGCATTGCATTTATCATTCTCTTTGTATTATGGCAACTCATACATCGCACCGGCGATATCACATATGTGATGCTCCTTTCGGTATATGGTGTAGATGTAATACTTACCATCATACATCGCATCATATTGCGTGAGAACATTACGCAACCACACCGTAAGCACCTTTATCAGATTATGGCCAACGAATTGCACATTCCTCACCGCATCGTAGCACTCATTTATGCATCATTGCAGTTGCTCGTTTCGGCAGCATTAATTCTGCTCCCCGTCAATCATTGGATATATTCAGGAGCAGTACTTGCGGCATTGTGTGTTACCTATGTAGTGTGTATAAAAAAATATTACTATCTGCACAGTAAATAGTATTATAAATATAATTAAACTTAATACTTCAGCAAAAAACACACTTCGCATTTCGTTATACACAAAACAATCAGTAACTTTACAACCCATTTTTAGCCCCATTGACTATACACTACAATATGACACCTCTATATAACGAAGAAATTGTCATCGAAAAGCTGCACAACCCCGATACCATGCGACAAGCATTTACGCAAGTCGTAGAGCATTATGGCGAGCGACTCTATTGGCAGATTCGTAAGATGGTCGTATCGCATGAGGATGCCGATGACTTGCTACAGAATACTTTTCTAAAGGCATGGAACAACATCGAGATGTTTCGTGCTGAGGCACGTCTCTCTACTTGGCTCTATCGCATTGCTGTCAACGAGACAATTACCTTCCTCAATCGCGAGCGTCAGCGCAACAATATCTCTATCGATACCGACGATAGCTTCTTGCTCAACAATATCGAAGCTGATGAGTGGTTCGATGGCGATGAATTACAATTGCGCCTGCAAAAAGCCATTACCCGACTGCCCGAGAAACAACGTCTCGTTTTCAATATGCGATACTTCGATGAGATGAAATATGAAGACATTTCCGAGATTCTGGGTACTTCGGTTGGTGCGCTTAAAGCATCCTATCATCACGCAACAAAAAAAATTGAAGAATATTTATTAGCGGCCGATTAAACCTTTTACTGTTTATTGCGTCATAAGAATGTAAATAATTGAAGATGTAATGAAAAAGAAAGAGAACATACTTGAGCAGGTAGGTCGCAACACCGGTTATAAAGTGCCCGAAGGATACTTTGAGCAATTTACAGCCCGTATGACCGAGCAGCTTCCCGAGCGTGATTTACCCAAGCCCGAGGTCGTTACTACTTGGCACAAGTTGCGCCCCTATTTATATATGGCTGCTATGTTTGCCGGCATTTGGCTCATGTTGCAAGTTTTTGTCGCTCCTGTTGTCGAGGCCGATAAAGAACTCACTGCAGCTATTGAGCAAGAAGAAGATATCGAAGAGTATATGCTATACTCTATGGACGATTATACCATTTTCGAGACGCTTTATGCCGATTGTGAATAACCTATTAACCACTTCTGTTTTATGAAAAAATTAATACCTTTTCTCATATTAGCCCTATCATTTGTCTCAGCATTCAGTGCTTCTGCTAATGATAACAAAGATGAGCGCACCAAAGCTCGTCAAGAAAAATGGGAGCAATTCCGTCAAGAAAAGAATGCTTTCTATGTAAAAACAATGGAGCTCACCGATGAGCAAGCCTCACAATTCATTCCTCTTTTTGAAGAGATGGAAAAGAAAAAATTTGAAGCCAATCGTGAAGTTCGCCATGAAGCTCGTGCCATTATCAATGGCAGCAATATCACCGATGAGCAGTACAAAGCCGCTGCCGATCGTGCTGCGTCACTTCATGCCAGGGAGGCTGATATCGAAAAAGAGTATTATGCCCGTTTTTGCAACATCCTCACTCCTCGTCAGCAATTCCTATACCATCGCTGCGAGGCCGAGTTCCAAAAACAAATGATTCACCAAAGACACAAGAAAGATAAACAACGCGAGTCGTGTAAATAACGGTTCTTTTCAAAGATAGAGAAGGGAGCATTTCGGTTGACCGATTTGCTCCCTTCTTTTTGCTGTATATGAGTCTATTACTCCTCAGGACGTACAAAGAAACTGAAGTTTACGCTGCCATATACTCTATGCTCGGCAAACCAGGGGTGTGTCGTGAAGTCGTTGTTGCGTGAGTGTTCCAACACAAACAATCCTCCCGGACGCAACAGACAATTCTCGTCCAGTACGCGCGATGGGATACTCTCAAGTTGGGGTAGGTCATAAGGTGGGTCGGCAAAGACAAGGTCAAACTGCTCTCCGCACGATGCCACAAACTTAAAGACATCGCCTCGCACCACTTGCAAGTTTTCGTCTCCAAGTTGTTGTTGCACCTTACTTATAAAGTTGTATTGTGTAGGATGTTTCTCTACGCACACCACTCTGTTGCATCCTCGCGATAGCAATTCGAAACTTATTGCACCCGTACCGGCAAAAAGGTCGAGTGCGTTGGTCTCTTCAAAGTCTATTCTGTTTTCGAGTACATTGAATAAATTCTCTCTTGCAAAGTCGGTTGTAGGACGGGCCTTTATATTGCTCGGTACATCAAACCGCCTACGACCATATTTACCTCTTATAATTCGCATAACGATAAAGCTGTTAAGTCAAACGGAATTTGCATGGCATCACTGCCCAATACATGGCAGTGCGATGGAAAGATAACCGGAACAACTGTGAGTATATAGTTGCGCAATAGAGCCGACAGCTCCCTGCGCGTATCTGCATCGCCGGCTATCTGCACCTCATCGTGACGTTGGTCAAGACCAAGTTGTTTCCACACATTCAGTAGGTGGTAGGCCGCATCATTACTATGGCGATAGTCAAATGTATTGGCCAGCAGCAATCCCTCGCGTCCATAGCACACCACATCCATACGATTGCGTAGTAGGTGTACATACATCTTGCGTTGGTTGCCCAAACGGCTTTTGCGATAGAAATACTCGCACAGTGCAGTCAACGGATGCAGCAGTGTTGGATTGTCGAATGTACGGTTTATAAACGAAACCACACGAGCATCGGTCCCCGATAGCATCACAGCTCCGGTATGAGGCATATGACTCTCTATTACATAATCTTGAGCCGAAGGATACATTCTCTCAAAAAACATACTGTTATCACTCAGCGTTGCAACCTCTTGCGGTACAAGCACAAAATGCTTCGATGGCATTACCACATACACCCGTTTGAAGGGTTGTAGCAATATTTCGTGGCCATACACAGCCTGTTCTATGGTATGTGCATACTCATCGCCTACAGGTAGTGCTATGCGCTCACTCACCATCGAGCCATCTTCGGCCGGATGGTAATATACATACAACAATTCACTTGGTGTCATACGCATCATCAGCGTATATTGCGAGGTA
Source organism: Bacteroidaceae bacterium (assembly GCA_017561285.1). Lineage (GTDB taxonomy): Bacteria > Bacteroidota > Bacteroidia > Bacteroidales > Barnesiellaceae_A > Barnesiella_A. Next base: position 581 of record JAFZDG010000329.1, on the reverse strand, counting down.
TCTATACTTGTTGCTCCTTCCATAGCACAAAAGTACAAAAAGAAAATCGCATTTTAATATTTCTTGCACATTTTCCCTGCTTTTATATCCCGATTTCTGCAAAATCTCCTACCTTTGTATGAGTACTGATGTACCTATAGCAATATTTTTTATTATATGTAGTTCTTAATACACTCCGACCGATGCTCTACGAGGCCCTTGCTGTACATACCATAGGCAACCTGCCATATACACCCAACGATCAACAACGCGAGTTGATTACGCGTTTGGCTCGTTTTGTACTCAATGGCAAGGATACCGACCTTTTTCTACTCACCGGTTATGCCGGTACGGGCAAGACCTCGCTGGTAGGTGCTTTGGTACGTACGCTCGACAGTCTCAAGTTCAAGACGGTTCTCTTGGCTCCTACCGGTCGTGCTGCCAAAGTCTTTTCGCGATACGCTGCTCATCCGGCCTATACCATTCATCGCAAAATATATCGTCAGCAACGCTTCTCGCCCGATATGCGTGGTTTTCTGGCAGGCAACAATACGCACCGCGACACACTTTTTATTGTCGATGAGGCCTCGATGATTGCCAAT
>JAFZDG010000328.1 GCA_017561285.1 Bacteroidaceae bacterium | reverse complement strand
GTCGTTCTCTATCTCGATGAGGAGTTTTTTCAACTCTTCGTCGGTCTGTGTGAGACGAGTCTTGCAAAACTTGAGTAGGGCTATGGCTTGTTTGGTATAGTCGCGCAGCAGGTCTATGTCGCATTTGGGATCTTGAAGATGCGATACGATTGTCTCAAGTTGTTCCATTGCTTGGGTATAGCTGATTTCTAATTCTTTCTCGGTTGATTTTTTACTCATTATTTTGTTTTTTAGAGGTTGCTGTAATTTGTGCTTGTGCTGTTCCATCGGCTATGTGTATCTCTACCGTTGTGTCGGTGGGTAGGCTATCGATGGTGCGCACAACCTTATTGTTGTGGGTTACAAGGCTGTATCCTCGTGCCAGTGTGGCATCGGGCGATAGCAGTGCGATGGTCTGTGCCAGATTGTTGAGTTGTTGTTGTTCCTGTCGTAACAGCATAGTTGCTCGTTCGGGTAGGAGGTGCGATAAAAGTGATAGACGATTGTGTTCACTATTTATTTTTTCACTTATGCTGCGACCTATGACATGGGCGTGGTTTTGCAGTGTCGCATTTGCATTGTGTATGCGTTGCGCTACCATAAAGGGTACGTGGGCAGTGAGTTGTTGCAGGCGATTGTTCTCGCGCAACAAGCGGTTGCTTACAATGTCAACAATCTGCTGTCGCGATGCTTGTAATGCCATATCGGCCAAGCGCATGCGTTCTATAAGCCATTCGGCTGCGGCTGTAGGAGTTTTTACTCTTACGGCAGCAACATAGTCGAGTACGGTTTCGTCGCGCTCGTGTCCTATACCTACGATGATGGGGATAGGAAACTGTGCTATATTGCAGGCTAATGGGTAGCTGTCGAAGCTTGCCAACTCCGATGTGGAGCCTCCGCCTCGTATAATGACTACGCAGTCGAAGTGCTCGATGTGTGTATTGATGCGATTGAGTGCTTCAATAACCGATGTCTCTGTGCGCTCACCTTGCATCGTGGCTGCAAACAGTACGGGATAGAACACATAACCGTAATTGTTATTTTGCAGTTGGTTTATAAAATCGCCATAACCGGCAGCAGTCTCCGAGGAGATGATGGCTATGCGTTGAGGTATCAACGGAAGTGGCAACTCTTTGTTGTCGTTGATAATGCCATCTTCTTCGAGTTGGGCTAATATTTCGGCCCGCCGGCGAGCTGCCTCTCCTATGGTGTATGTCGGATTGATGTCGTGAATGATGAGGCTCATTCCATACAACTCGTGGTATGTAATCGAAACCAACACTAATACTTTGATTCCGGCCGCCAGTCGCTCTCCTGTTACTTGTTCAAAGTAAGGGTGTAGCAGGTTGTATGTGTTGCTCCAGATGATGGCGCGTTGTCGGGCGGAGGTGCGTCCTTGACGATCTTTGTCTATCAACTCGAGATAGCAGTGTCCGTTGCGATTGGGGTGGCATTCGCTTATCTCGGCACTTACCCAATATTCGCTCGGCAGGTTTGTTTCGATAGCCGAACGTATATCGAGATTCAACTCGGTGAGAGTGTATATATGTTCGTGTTGATCGGTCATATTATCCGATAGCAATTTTTCTTACTATCTGTTGTTGTTTGGTGGTGAGTGTAACGATATATATTCCCTTTGTTATATGCGGGATATTTATCGTGTTTTGTCCTGTTGCCAACTCTTGTTGGTGTACGACTTGCCCGGTTGTACTATATATGGATAGGCTGCATTGTTGCTCCATATGAGGAATATGCAGTGTGCCATTGGTTGCATAAATACCCTCTTGTTGGGCATATACATCATTTACGCCCGAAATATCGCAAAAGATGGAGTATATATTGGGTATGCCATAGCCTATCAACGAGTC
>JAFZDG010000327.1 GCA_017561285.1 Bacteroidaceae bacterium | reverse complement strand
CGGCTATTGGCCAAGAAGCTTTCGCATTGCGAGGAAATCTAACATTAGTAACCATTCCCGAGTGTGTTACTCGCATTAGAGAGAATGCTTTTTCCTATTGTTTGTCGTTGAGAAACATTACTGTATTGGCTCAAACGCCTCCCTCTATTCACGAAAATACTTTCTCACATTGGAGTGCTACCGTGAATGTGCCCGAGGATTGCGAAGAGGCTTATCGCAATGCCGCGTATTGGTCGAACTTCGGTAATATAAAAGCCGCTCCTATCATATATAATGGAATCTATTACAAAAAAATTTCCGACACCGAGGTCAAAGTAATCAGCGGAGGCAAGTATAGTGGCTATATAACTATACCGAAAACAATCGTATATAAAGGTGCAACCTACAATGTTACAAGCATTGGAGAAAGAGCCTTTTACAACTGCCCCGACTTGACAGTGCTCGATATTCACGAGAATATTCAAGTGCTGGAAAAAAATTATTTAGAGGGTAACAAGCAAAGTGTGACTATTATTATGCGCAGCACCAATCCGCCTGCGTATGTCGAGCCTAATAAACCAAGATTCGGTACATCTGATATATCACATTGGATACTAAAAATACCTATGGAGGCATACGACTTGTACAAGCAACAAGGATGGATGCAAGATTGGCAGGTAATAGACATCAATGAAGAAGCGTTCATTCCCACAGAGTTTGAGAAAGATGAGTTCTATTACAAAACAACCTCCGACACCGAGGTAGAGCTTATCCGGGGCGAAACAGAAGCATACGACCAAAGCGAAATCACCATTCCTGCCACTGTCGATCACGAGGGTGTTACCTACACCGTAACGGCTATTGGCCAAGAAGCTTTCGCATTGCGAGGAAATCTAACATTAGTAACCATTCCCGAGAGTGTAAGCCACATTGGTGAGGAAGCCTTTGCCGAATGTTGGTCGTTGAGAGTTGTTACCGTATTGGCTCAAACACCGCCTACTATTCACAGCAATACTTTCGGGGGTTGTTCGGCTTCCTTGTACGTTCCCGAGGGTTGCGAAGAGGCCTATCGCAATGCCGAATATTGGTCGTGGTTTCCTATAAGTGTTGCTCCTATCATATATAATGGACTCTGTTACAAAAAAATTTCCGACACCGAAGTAGAGCTCGTTCGAGGCGAAACAGAAGCATACTACCAAAGCGATATCACCATTCCTGCCACTGTCAATCACGAGGGTGTTACCTACACCGTAACAGCTATTGGCCAGGAAGCTTTTGCATGGCGTAAAATATCTTCTGTAACTATCCCCGAGGGTGTTACCCGCATTGGTGAGGGAGCCTTTGCCGAATGTTGGAATTTGAGCATGATTACCGTATTGGCTCAAACACCTCCCACTATTCACGAAGGTACTTTCTCAAATTGGGATGCAACTATTTATGTTCCCTATGGTTGTGTAGAGACCTATCGCAATGCCGAGTATTGGTCGAATTTTTATAACTATGAAGAATCTGCAGCACCCGGTAGTGGTATAGAATTTGAGAAAGATGGTTTCTATTATAAGACATTATCATATACCGAGGTAACAGTAACCTACGGAGGCAATTACAGTGGCTATGTAACAGTACCCAAAACGGTAGAGTACGAAGGTGTAACTTACAATGTTAGCGGTATAGATTATGAGGCCTTTGGCTACTGTCCCGACTTGACAACCCTCGATATTCACGAAAATATCAAATATATTAAGAATGATTATTTGAGAGGCAATGAACAAGTGCTGACTATCGTTATGCGCAGTCTCAATCCACCGATGCACGCCGATCCATATGGAGGTTTTTATAAGGGTGCATGGACATTGACAATTCCTTATGAGGCACATTCATTGTATCAAGAGAGAGGTTGGATTGGCGAATATAAACTAACATATCTCGATGGATTTGAGCCTTTCAACTTTGAGGTTGATGGTATTCGGTATGAGACCATATCGAACAGCAAGGCCAAAGTAATATCAAATACAACCCCATACTCGGGCAATGTGGTTGTACCTTCGGTGGTAGAGTATGACGGAAAAACCTATAATGTTACCGCAATAGGCGACGATGCTTTCTTGGGATCTACCGAATTGACCTCGGTAACACTCCCCGAGGGTATTACAACGATTGGTAAGAATGCTTTTGCCTATTGTAGTGGACTCTCCGAGATTACTATACCCTCAACTGTTACATATATAGGCGATTATGCCTTCAACCCGTGTAACAACTTACACACCGTCAATGTCTTGGCAACTACACCTCCCCAAATAGAAGCCGGTACACTCCCCGCATCGGTCATAATTGTTGTACCGCAAGGATGTGAAAGTGTTTATAAAAATGCCGAGCACTGGCGCAATTTATTTGCTTCGGTAAGTGTAGGCCAACGCATTGAAATGAATGGTATTGTTTACCTTATATTGTCGGAAACCGAGGTGGCTATGACTCATAAAACCGAGAACATAGACGAATCTTTTTATGAATATACGGGTGCCAAAAATATCCCCGGTACAATTTTGTATAAAGGCAATACCTACAATGTAGTGGCTATAGATAGCTATGCATTCTACAAAGCCGGCTATTGTGGTGCTGTAGATGTACCCGCAAGTGTAACAACCATAGGTAGCAATGCTTTCACCGGTGGCAATGATATACAATTTGTTATAATCCGCTCTACTACACCGCCACAGGTAGAAAGTGATTCGTTTAAGAATGGATGCATTATATATGTACCCGATGGTTGTGTAGAAACTTATGCCAATGACAAGAATTGGAAACGATGGAAAAACTATATCAAAGAGATGCCCATCATAGACAACGGTATATGGTATGAACCTATTTCGGACAACGAGGTGGCCGTAATGTGCAACTACCAAGCATGCGCTTCTGGGGGTTGGGTATGTAGTGATTATGCCGGTAACATATCTATTCCCGAAACAGTGGTGCATAATGATGTAACATACCAAGTTACCACAATAGGCACTTTTGCATTTGGTTTCTGTGAAAGATTGAATTCGGTTACTTTGCCCGCAACAATTACGAATATAAAGAATCGTGCCTTTGCTATTTACTATGCGATGGATGGAAGTCTTGCGTTAGATACACTCACCGTCTTGGCTACAACTCCCCCGCAAGTTGCCGAAGATAGTTTCAATGCATATGATCACACAGTACTGTGGGTACTAAATGACAGCTATCGCCGAGCAGAATATTGGAAAAATTTCGATAAAATAATTGTCAATGGCTCGGGAGTACGATTTGAAGACAACGGTATAGCCTACGAATCGATAGCTACCGACAAAGTAGCAGTAGTAGCCAAAGAAAACGGCACATACAGTGGCGATATAGTTATCCCCTCAACCGTAACGTATGAGGGTGTTACCTACAAGGTAACCGAGATAGCCTCAGAAGCATTTTCCGAGTGCAACGCGCTGGGTTATGTACATATAGAAAATGGCGTGGAGATAATAGGCGGCATGGCATTCTGGAATTGCCAAGGTTTGCGCCATATCGACTTGCCATCGACCTTGAAAGAGATTGG
>JAFZDG010000326.1 GCA_017561285.1 Bacteroidaceae bacterium | reverse complement strand
CTTTCATATCGAGGTCGAAGGGAGCATAGAGAGGAATGGCAATGCGCATTACAGCCTCCTCATTGCGCAATACATATCCATAGATGGTTTCGTTCTCGGCGCGTTCATAGGTTCCTATAATATCGCCTTTGCCTACTCTCTCGCTATAAGTAATAGATGTTACGGCCGAGGGCAGTTGCGGATTGAGAACGATAGTACGGTTGACCATATCGGGGCGAATACCCAAGAAGTATTGATACCACACACGCAATTGCTCGGCATTACTCCACGCCTGCAAGAATGTACCGGAACGCTTGGCCCAAGAAGCACCTTCGCGGGGATGTGCATCGGCATTTTCGCTGAGGCTGCCCACAGCACCCTCGACAAGCGCCTGACGATTCATATTAGCAAAGAGCTGCCAGGCAATATCGGGTTGTCCCATCTCAATCATACGTTGCATAGCGTGACCATTGTTCCACAACCATACAGTTCCATTGTGGTAGGCATCATCTTTGTGATAGTAATGCCAATTTTCGTGTTGCGGATGGAAATCGTCATCCATCTGGCTCAATGAACCTACACCCCAAGGATATACCAACTCTTCCCAAACTCTTCGTGTCACTTCGCGGCAGAACGGCATATCATCTATCAACTCAAATGTGTAGAGCTGATTGGGACGTACCTGCATATCGCGAGAACCATCGACATTGAGGTGGTCGATAACCATATAATGGGTTGTATCGCAGAAGTCTTTCATAAAACTCTCACGAAGAATTTGCGCACGAGTTTCCCACTCAAAAGCGGCCATCTCATCTCCCATAAAACGAGCCATATAAGCGCCATCGATGAGTTGATGATACCACAAAGCTTGAATATCATTGGCACGATTACCTCGCGGCGAACCGGGAATACCATTACGCTTCACATCCATCCATGTATCGGCATCGGCGTGGCAGAGATAACCATTCTCATCGGTAAATAGTGCGATAGAAGCTGTTATACTGCGAGACACAGCAGGATATATCTCGCGAATAAAAGCAGTATCGCCCGAATAACGCACATAGTCGGCCACTTGCATTACAAAACGAGGTGTACCATCGGTGGTGTTATAGAGGATACCATCGACATTGGCTCTATTGGGAATGCGACCGAGTGTAGGCGACTTGGGATCGACATCTTGCAATCGCGAAAAATCGGAAAGTATCTCACGTGTCACCTCAAACTCACCATTGATCAATGTTGCACCGGGCATAGAAATAAACATATCTCTACCCCAATATTCGTTGAACCAAGGCAGACCGGCATAGATGCCACGACCTTGTTGTTGTGTCACAAGCTCATCGGTTGTAAGCAACAACCAGGCAATAGCACGATCGAGCGAGTCGAGATTACTCTTCATCGGGTTGGCTACCATTACCAGATGGTTCATACGCTCTTGGCGCGCATTCAACCACTCTTCGCCTTCGCTACGAAAAGCCAAAATATTATCGCGACACTCTTCGGCCGTACCATATGCCATCAAGAAACCACCGGCCTGGGCCGACGCTTCCAAACGGTTGTTGGCAAAATTTGTTTCAACAGCCTTACGAGGAGCTATGGCAAGCCATTTATCGGGCGTTTCGCGAGGGATATACCACAATATATCTTCCTCATAACGAGGCGATGTTACAAGAGTTGTATCTACGGCTATTGCAATATTGTCGCCTTTGATGTTATGGAGGGCTATAGAGATAATAGCACGATTATCGACAAGAGCAAAATGCTCGACAGCCTCATCGTAGGCACGATGCAAATAGTGAGGATATACAGTAACAGCAGCATCGGTACGCGACAAGAGT
>JAFZDG010000325.1 GCA_017561285.1 Bacteroidaceae bacterium | reverse complement strand
CCGACCGTAGAATTCTGTACGTTCCATTACACTCGCACTGCGGTAAGCTATTGTTGATTGCCCGATTTTTTCAGTTCATCGAGCATACGATACCCTTCGCTCAACTTATCGTTGAGTCCCGATATGAGTTCTTGCATCTGCCGGAGCGAATGGGTGAAATTCTCAATCCGATCCTCTATGTTTTTAGATTTTTTATAATTTAAATCCTCTTCGGCGCAGATAGCCGTCGGTATGGCAGAAATATCTGTACTAAAATAATGGTTTTCGTTATCCCTATTCTCTGCAACCAACTGCTTAAAGAAGTCACGAATATCCAAGTCATATCTATTGCAGATGAGAAGAATGATGTTGATGTTGAGATTACCGCCGCGCACAGCCTTGCCAACCGTATTTTTATCAATACCCAACATCGCAGCAGCCTCCTTATAAGAGATATTGTGCAGCTTCAAAAACCGCTTCAACTCCGCACCCGAATAAACCCATTGAGCATTACACTCTCTATTTTTATCATCCATAGCAACTTTATTGACTTATTTAAATGGTTTTGCTATACCAATATAGTCAATTATTGCGTAATATCAAAATCGGATATACACCGGCACTCATAATTATGCAAAGTCCCATACACGATTTTGCCTGAAAAATATAGTTGAGGGGAGTAGTTATATTAATAGTGTAAATAAAGCAGCAGCGGTGCTATAGTATTTATAAAAACGAAAGATGCTGCGCCTCGACTGGCACAGCATCTTATGCTTTTGTATTTGTGTTTTTTTTACAAAGCAGCGTGGCATTCCATACCGAATGCTTCGGCAACGCCGGGGAAGGTAACTTTGCCATCTACAACGTTCAAGCCCTTTGCAAGACCGGCATCGGCGCGACAAGCAGCTTCCCAACCCATATCGGCCAATTTAATGGCGTAGGGGAGAGTTGCATTTGTGAGTGCGAGAGTCGATGTGCAAGGTACTGCACCGGGTATATTGGCAACACAATAGTGTACAACACCATCAACCTCGAAGATAGGCTCGGCGTGTGTAGTGGGGTGTGATGTCTCGAAGCAACCACCTTGGTCGATAGCGACATCGACAAGCACTGTGCCGGGACGCATCAATTTGAGCATATCGCGAGTGATGAGGTGAGGAGCCTTGGCACCGGGTATAAGTACAGCACCGATAACGAGGTCGGTAGTAGGCAACTCTTGTTCAATGTTGTAGCGTGAAGAGTAGAGCGTTTTTACGTTTTTGGGCATTGTTTCGCTGAGGTAGCGCAAGCGAGGCAATGAGATGTCGCACAACGTAACATCTGCACCAAAACCGGCAGCGATAAGAGCGGCATTTGTACCTACGATACCACCGCCCAATACCAATACTTTGGCGGGTTTAACGCCCGGTACACCACCCAGCAATACGCCACGACCACCTTGAGGTTTCTCCAAGAAGCGAGCGCCTTCTTGAGCCGACATACGACCGGCAACCTCACTCATAGGAATAAGCAAGGGGAGACCACCATTGCGGTCAACAACAGTTTCGTAAGCCAAGCAAGTTGCGCCACTTTCCAACATAGCCTCGGTCAATTCGCGATCGCATGCAAAGTGGAAATATGTAAAGAGGAGTTGACCTTTGCGAACAAGTTTATATTCGGGTTTGATAGGTTCTTTAACCTTGATAATCATTTCGGCAATAGCATACACATCTTCGATAGTGGGAAGGATGGTAGCGCCTGCAGCAACATATGCTTCATCGGGAAAACCACTGTTTTCACCAGCAGTGTGTTGTACATATACTGTGTGGCCATGAGCAACAAGCTCTTTGGCACCGGCGGGAGTTAAAGAAACACGATTTTCGTTGTTTTTAATTTCTTTAGGAATACCAATAATCATAATAGTATAGAATTAAGTGTTTTTTGTTGGCAGCAAAGATATGAAAATAAAATTGAGAAATAAAAATAGAAAAAAGAAATTTTTTTTGCCATAAATAAAAAAATATTACAAATGATGCCCGGTATGTTACAAAGTGTTTATCTTTGAGGTGAAACTCGAAGATGTATTTCACTCGCTGTGAAAAGTATCGAAGTAAACTTCATATTTCTCGCTCGTTTCTCGCAACTTTGGTTACACCCAAGATAGCTTGGTCGGGATAAAAAATGAACGAGTTTATTTTGTTCTCCTCTCGCATATCGCTATCTTTGTGTAATAATAGTGATATGCGTATGAAAATAAGACGTGCATTGGCGGCCGAACTGGATATTATAATGGCTATTTTCGAGGCTGCCAAGTCATATATGTATAAAGTGGGTAATACCTCTCAATGGGGTGACGATTATCCGCCGAGGCAACTCATCTGTGATGAAATTGATGCCGGTCACTTTTATATCGTGGAGTATAATGAGGAGCCTGTTGCTGTTTTTTCGTTCGATATAGCAGTAGAACCCACCTATGCTCATATAGAAGATGGCGCTTGGCGGTATGATGAGCCATATGGAGTAGTACACCGTCTGGCCTCGAATGGTCGAGTTAAGGGAGTAGCCGATTGTTGCTTTGCCTGGTGCAAGGAAAAACATCACTATTTGCGTGTAGATACGCATCGCGATAATGCAACGATGTTGCAAGCTATCGAACGGCAAGGATTTGTTCGCAGTGGTATTATTACCCTCTCGCGCAATGGCGACAAACGCATAGCGTATGAGTGGTATCGTGAAGATTAATATATTGGTGCAATATTGTTTTAATTCTATGAAATATAAATATGAATGAAATTGTTATTACGCCCTATGGCGGATTGGCCAACAGAATGCGAGCGCTGAATGCTGCCATTGAGTTTGCAAAGGCTGAAGGTTCGCGTTTGAGAGTAAAATGGTTTAGCAACAGAGAATTGAACGCACCTTATGATGCCCTATTTACCCCCCCAATTATGAGTTAGTTACGATAGAAAATGGCGGCTTTTTAGACCGCTTTGTATATCGTTCACCTCGTAGGCACACATTGTGGTTGCCATATATAATAGCCCCACATTATTTCGACACTCGCATTTATACATCGGACTTCGTAAAGCTCAGAGAGCAAGGTCTCTTGGAAGATACCATCAGAAAAGGTAGGCGAGTAGTTATGGAGAGCTGTCATGAATTTGGCGATTATTATTCATCGCTATCCCAAAATTTTATTCCTGTACCCGATATTCTTACTGCTGTAGAAGAGTATGTAGCGCGATATTTCAAGCCTACGACAGTGGGCATTCATATCCGGCGCACCGATAATGGTCCCTCAATACAGAAATCGCCTTTGTCACTTTTTGAAGATGCCATAGAGCGTGAGATAGCGTCTTGCGCCGATGTTAATTTTTATGTTGCAACCGATGATTTTGCAACCAAAGCATTGCTACGCAAGCGTTACGGTGACCGAATTTTGACCTACGATGCCGATTGTAGCCGCACAAGCGTAGCCGGTATGAAAGATGCTGTGAAAGAGATGTGGTTGCTCTCTCGCACAGCGCGCATATATGGTTGCTTCTATAGTTCGTATGCTGTAATAGCCTCGAAGCTATCCAATATACCATTGCAGATATTACAAATAGATGAGTAACACTTTTGTAGCTGTGTCATCGAAAAGCCAATGAGTAGTGTCAAATAAAAGGTCGTACGAGTTGCGAATGTATGAGAAAAAAGCTACTTTTGCGCATAATTGACATTGCAGTATGACTGACGATAATTTCGATATACGCAGTAGCCGTTATGGCGACAATGAGAGAGAGTTTGAAAAAGCTCTGCGCCCCTTGTCGTTTGATGACTTCAGCGGACAAGATAAGATTATAGAAAATCTACGAGTCTTTACGATGGCAGCTCGCATGCGTGAAGAACCGCTCGACCATGTATTGTTGCATGGCCCACCCGGATTGGGTAAGACAACGTTGGCCAATATTATAGCCAATGAGTTGGGTGTGGGCTTTAAGGTGACATCGGGTCCGGTACTCGATAAGCCCGGCGATTTGGCCGGATTGCTTACATCGCTTGAGCCGAACGATGTACTATTTATTGACGAAATACACCGTCTCAGCCCTGTTGTAGAGGAGTATCTCTACTCGGCTATGGAAGACTATCGTATAGATATTATGATAGACAAAGGTCCGGGCGCACGCTCTATACAACTCACGCTCAATCCCTTTACTCTGGTGGGCGCTACTACTCGTAGCGGATTGCTTACCAGCCCGTTGCGTGCCCGCTTTGGAATCAATTGCCATATGGAGTACTACGACCATAATGTGCTGTGCAAGATTGTGGAGCGTTCGGCTCGGTTGTTGCAAGTGCCCTGTACCCACGAAGCAGCCGTAGAAGTGGCGATGCGCAGTCGTGGTACACCTCGTATCTGTAATGCCTTGTTGCGTAGAGTACGAGACTTTGCACAGGTAAAAGGAACCGGCCGTATAGATATAGAGATAGCACGCTATGCATTAGAGGCTCTCAATATAGATAAGTATGGTTTGGATGAAATAGATAACAAGATATTGACAACCATCATTGATAAGTTTAAAGGAGGCCCTGTAGGACTGACCACTATTGCTACGGCATTGGGCGAAGATCCCGGCACACTCGAAGAGGTGTATGAGCCATTTCTTATCAAAGAGGGATTTATCAAACGTACTCCACGAGGTCGTGAAGTGACCGATCTTGCCTATACGCATTTAGGTCGCACACGTGCCGGATGGGGTGGGTTGTTTGGCGATGAAGTATGAGTAGTGGACTGAAAGGATTGGCCAAAGATACCGTAGTGTATGGTCTTAGCAGCATAGTCGGGCGATTTCTCAACTGGCTGTTAGTGCCTATGTATGTGCGTGTCTTGGCCTCACCGGGCGAGTATGGAATTGTAACCAATTTGTACGGTTGGACAGCATTGTTATTGGCCTTTCTGACGTTTGGTATGGAAACGACCTATTTTCGTTTCTCCACCCGCCGGGACGAACATGAGCCTATGCGAGTGTATGCCAATTCGCTGTTGAGTGTTATTGTCCTTTCATCTCTCTTTGCTACGTTGGGCTTTGCATTCTTGCATCCCATCAGCGAATTTCTGGGCTATGCCACGCATCCCGAATATGTGGGAATGCTTATTTTTATAGTAGCTCTTGATGCGATAAGCAGCCTGCCTTTTGCACGACTGCGGTGTGAAGAGAAGGCTTGGAAATTTGCGGGTATAAAATTGGCCAATATAGCACTAAACATTCTGCTCAACATATTCTTTTTGATAGTATGTCCTCTTATATATCGTCATACACCGCAAGCTATAGAGTGGTTTTATAAACCCGATTACGGGGTAGGATATATTCTGGTATCGAATGTCATTACCTCTATTGCCAATATGGTTATGCTCAACAAGGAATTTCGGGGCTTCAGCTATCGTATAGATTTGCCACTGATGCGCCGTATGTTGCCCTATGCCATACCTATATTGGGCATAAGTATAGCCGGCATTCTCAATCAATCGGTCGATAAGATTCTATTTCCGTTCCTCTTTGCCGACAAGGCCGAGGCAACGATGCAGTTGGGTATATATGGAGCCTGTTTCAAGATAGCTGTAGTGATGGTTATGTTTATACAAGCCTATCGCTATGCCATTGAGCCGTTTATATTCAAGCGCAACAGAGAGGCCGATGATCGTAGTAGTAATGCCGTTACGACTCTCTATTTTACAATCTTCTCGCTGCTGATATACTTGGGTGTATCATTCTATTTGGAAGATGTATTCAAGTATCTTGTATCGCCGGCCTATTATGAAGGCTTGCGAGTTGTGCCTATCGTTATGGCGGGCGAGTTTTTGTTTGGATTGTATTTCAATCTCTCGTTTTGGTTTAAACTCAACGACCAGACCTATTGGGGTACACTCTTTACCGTAATAGGTTGTATCATTACGGTTGCCGTTATCGTGCTGATGGTACCTGTATATGGCTATGTGGCGTGTGCTTGGGCAACAGTGGCATGCAATGGTGTGATGCTTGTACTTAGTTATGCAGTAGGTCGTAAGCGTTATCCCATAGCCTATCCTTTGCGCAAAATGGGAGGATATGTTATATTAACCGCCGTAATATTTGCCCTCGGAATGTTTGTGCCTATCGAGCCCCCCTTGTGGCGTATTGTGTGGCGTGCATTGTTACTGTGTGTGTATATAGGAGTGGCTGTCAGAACCGAGGGCTTGTTGCGAGTGTTTAAACGATAAAGTAAAATTATAGGGCATATTTGTACAAAAAAATGTACCTTTGCGCCTTCAAAAAACATAAAAACGAAAAACTGAAAATGAAAGTAGCTATTGTAGGTGCCAGTGGCGCTGTAGGACAAGAATTTTTGAGAGTGCTCGAAGAGCGTAATTTTCCTATCGATGAGTTGCTGTTGTTTGGTTCTTCGCGAAGTGCCGGAACGACATACACTTTCAGAGGCAAGGAGATAACCGTTCGTGAGTTGAAACATAACGATGACTTTAAGGGCGTTGATATCGCCTTTACATCGGCCGGTGGTGACACATCGAAAGAGTATGCCGAGACCATAACACGTCATGGTGCGATAATGATTGATAATTCAAGTGCTTTCCGTATGGACGATGATGTGCCTTTGGTTGTTCCCGAAGTGAATGGCGATGATGCTTTGGTGCGTCCTCGTGGTATTATTGCCAATCCCAATTGTACTACTATACAGATGGTGGTTGCCTTGAAAGCTAT
>JAFZDG010000324.1 GCA_017561285.1 Bacteroidaceae bacterium | reverse complement strand
TCCGAGCTTGCTTGTTTTGTTGTGTCATTGGGGGCAGTTGTTGGTTGCTCTGTCTTACTTTCATTTCCCAATAATTTGCCTAAATCGGACAATGATTGTGCTACCATCATACCAGAGGTAAACACAGCAATAAATACTACTAAGGATAGTTTTGTTAACAGATGTTTCATAATGTATCGGTTTATAATGTTTCTACAGACTTCCGGGTACTTAACAATAACGAGCAGTACTACTTGTTATGAAAAAAAATTTAGGTAATCTATGAACTTTTATGCTCATTGATGGTTTATTATAAAGAGAGGTACGAAAGGCTCATAAGTAGCAACAAACAGTCGGGTTTTGGAGGAGCAGCCGATTGTAGCGAAAAAACGCCAAGTAGAACCTCTCTTTATTTTTCAAATCATATCTATTATCTCTTCTGTCACAACTTCAAGGCATACCACCTCATTGGGCAGTAACAGAACGTATGCAACAGGAAGATAAAAATAGAGAGCGGCAAACGGGGCTCGAACCCGCGACCCTAAGCTTGGGAAGCTTATGCTCTACCAACTGAGCTACTGCCGCATTTGTATTGCAAAGATATACTTTTTATAATATATGTGCTGTTTTTAAATCCAACATTTTTGCGATGCAAAGAGTAAAAAATCACTCAACGACCTCTACATAAAAACTCACCGGACGAAATCCATCGTTACAAGAAAGCATTGCTGAGTGTTTATTGCGCATCCAACCATCGTAAAAATCACCTCCGCCATGAGCCAATTCGGTAACAAATGGCAGTAACGTTTCCCAAGCACTATCGCACATACCGATGGGCTTACGACACTCCTCCACCTCAAAAGTTTGTCCCACGTGCATATCGCACGCATGCTCAATAGGATTTTCGTATTGCTCCATTAAGTCGCTGTAACAGGCCATACGCATTACCGTAATTCTTATCTTTTTCATTGCAGCAATATGATTATTTAAGCCAATACAACTCTACTACTAACGACATATGTGAGTATATGCCTTCACAATCAGTTGCGTTAAAAGCGATGATCGATAGCGTGTACTGTATTGAGCCTTTTTTATCTCCTCGCCCAGCCATCTGTACTCTTGCCACAAGTTGTATCCATGCACAATAGCATACCATCCGGCTCTTATATATACCCCACCGGCCACATAAGTTACAGGCGATATAGTATGACTATCCTTGTAACTATGGCACAAATCGAGCATATTGCGTATCGAAGCCAAATGACGGGTGTGGATATTCTGTACAGATATAGAGTTGGGATTATCGAGTCGGTAGTGATACAACACCTCCGACAAGTGTACTATACTCTTGGCATAGAATATAATTTGCGACATAAGGCATATATCCTCATGCATACCATAAAGAGGGGTAAATATGGTATTGTCGGTATATAGTGAACGGCGAAAACATTTGTTCCACGTATATCCGTATGCCCTGAGATTGAATAGATTGGCAATATAACGATGCTTGGTTTCGGCTGTATATTCACGCTCGTGCTTGGTACTTTTGCGATGGCTATACTCTTTTATAAAGTCACAATATATCAGATCGGCATGGGTTCTATCAGCCTCGGACATCAATTTCTCTGCTGCGGTATGCTCCAACCAATCGTCCGAGTCAACCAATAAAACATATTCACCTGTAGCATTCTCTATACCGGTTTTTCGGGCTTTGGGCAAGCCTTCATTCTCTTTGTTGACAATAACGATACGATTGCGCAAATGCTCATATTTTTCTTCAATGAGTTGCTCAAGCACCTCCATCGAAGCATCTTTGGTACCATCGTTTACAAAGACAAACTCTACGTTGTTGTACGTCTGTTTAAACAGAGACTCGGCAAACTTGCCTATAAACGGCTCTACGCCATATATAGGAGCTACGAGAGAAATCTTATAGTTGTTTGTGCTACTCATTATATATACTTGCAGATAGATATACGCCTTGCCATTGCATTGGTTTTATATAACATTTGCAAAACGGTCGGGTATGCGTACAACAATTTTTCTTATCGGATTCCAAGGCTTGTTCCAAGCATAGATAGGACGCAAATACTGCTGCAAACGCCTTACACCCTCAACAGTTTTGTCCCAATCGCGTGCATGTGCTTTGGTTACAACAAATATTGTATTGGCTCTTTTTTTGATATGACGTAGGCGACCGGTCGATATAAGATCGCTGTTACCCATACGCTCTTCTATCATCTTAAGGTCTATACTGCCAAAGTGGAAGAGATAGAGATGCTTATCGATATGAAAATTATGTCCTTTAATCCGATGGAAGCCGGAACCCCACACAACGGGTTGTGCTATAACCGATGGCTTAGTATATCGCGAGCACAAGTAGGCATAGCGGCGTTGTTGAAGAAAAGGTATTGATGCATTGATAACACTCTCTTTATCGAGATGTTGTCCTACATCTACACC
>JAFZDG010000030.1 GCA_017561285.1 Bacteroidaceae bacterium | reverse complement strand
CTCTTTTCTCCGGCCATACTCACCATCAATTCGCTTATGTCCGAATTGGCACAGTTGCATCTTGTCGATAAGATAGAGTTGCTTTTTACTTTATACGAAGAGTATGGCCCGGATAGAGAATCGTTCGATAAGTTTGTATTTTGGGGCGAGATGCTTGCCGGCGATTTCGATGATATAGATAAATATCTGGTAGATGCCTCGCAACTATTTGCCAACATCAAGGACCTGAAAGACCTCGATCAGCCTTATCTTACTCCCGAACAGATTGCTGTTATACAACAGTTTTGGGGTACATTCAATGCCATGAGCAGCGATAATGAAAAGAAAAAGGAGTTTGGCTCTTTGTGGGATGTGATGTGCAATTTGTATCGGAATGTGCGTAGCCGTTTATTGGAGAAGGGTGTAGGATACGAAGGTATGGTGTTCCGTCAGGCTGCCGAAAGAGCCCGCAATCATCAATTGCCACCCTTACACACTTTGCGCACCACTCGCAAGTGCAACCGTATAGTATTTATCGGTTTCAATGCCATAACGCCTGCCGAGCGTGAGGTGATGCGATATTACTATAACACCCGGCAAGGTGACTTCTATTGGGATAACTATGCCCAAACTCTGATGCTCGATGATGGTAACAGAGCCAACTATTTTTTGGAGCAGAATGTCAAAGATTTTCCGTCTAAATATGATGATATAGAGGGCTTGCACACCATTACCGAAGTACCTGAAATGACAGTGCTGCCGGTGTCATCGGGAGTGGGACAGGTAAAACAGGCAGGGGTAATATTGCAAAATCTTATAGATGAAAATTGTATAGATGCCTCCAATGCCATCAATACGGCCGTAGTATTGCCCGATGAAGAGTTGTTGATGCCTATGATATACTCCATTCCTCAAGATATATCGAGTATCAATATTACAATGGGTTACTCCTTGAAAAATACATCGGTAGCCTCGCTCTTCGAAGCCATTGCTCGATTACAAAAGCGTGTGCGATGGTCGGGTGGAAAAGCTCTTTACTATCATATAGAAGTAGCAGCCATACTCAATCATCGACTTGTTATAGAGTATGTGGGTAAGAGTGTTGTAGATGCAATATTGGCTACGATGAAAGCGAAGAATATGGCCTATGTAACGTCCGATTTCTTAGCACAACGGGAGAACAAGTTGTTGGCTCTTATCTTCACACCCATTGTCGAAGCTGTTTCACAAGGCGATACAGAAGCCGGTCCCGGAGTCTATCTTGAGCGCATATTGCAATGTTTGTTGGGCGAGGGTGAAGAGGCCGAAGAGCAGAGCCAAGCGCATATAATGACTCAACTTGAGCATGAGTACACCTACCACTACTACAATATGGTATCGAGACTCAATGATGTGGTGAGCAAGCACAAGAACATACCCATTCATACCCACACCTACTTTGCGCTGCTTGGCAAGCTGTCGTTCTCTGTACCTTTTGAGGGAGAGCCTCTGTCGGGATTGCAGGTAATGGGCGTATTAGAGACTCGTGCGCTCGACTTTGAGAACATCATCATTCTCTCTATGAATGAAGGCGTTTTCCCAAAAAAACGCGCAGCAAATACCTTTATCCCCTACAATTTGCGTAGAGGATACAACATGGCTACCTCTGAGCATCAAGATAGTATATATGCCTATTACTTCTACCGTATGATAGCACGTGCCAAGCGCGTATATATGTTGTACGATAGTCGCACCGATGGGTTGCAGAGTGGTGAGATGAGCCGATTTATATACCAATTGCAGTATCATTATAGCAACCTTATTGAAGGTTACGGCGTCAAAGAAGTAGCTGTGGCACATAGTGTAAAGGTGGAAAAATCGCCTATCGTATCGGTCAAAAAAGAGGGTAGTGTGTTAAGTCGTTTGCAACAATTCCTTGCCGGTTCCGATGCACCTCGAGCACTCTCGGCCAGTGCAGTGAAGACTTACATAAATTGCCCCTTGCAGTTTTATCTACAGTATGTAGAAGATATGCAGGTCGAAGATGAGATAAGTGAGGATGTAGGTGGCAATGTGTTTGGTACTATCTATCACAATGTAATGGCCGATATATATAACGATCTCAAAGAGCGTTTCGGTGTACCCTCAGCCGAATATGGCAAGGTAGTGAATGTGACACCGCAAATGCTCACCGATGTCTTGAATGATAGCGAAGGTATTATGCGGCTTATCGAACGTCAATTTAATATAGCCTTCTATCGAGCCGATAAGAATGCCACACCACCACCTCTCACCGGTAAAAACAGCATCATTGGTCACATGGTCTATACCTATGTGGTGCGTACACTCGAATACGATCGTGATGTATTGCATACATTTACATATTATGCTTCCGAAGAGCGTTTGGGAGGCGATCTTTTCCTGCCGGCAGGCGATGACAAGCAAGTGCGTTTCAAGGCCTTTATTGACCGCGTAGATTATGTGGGCGAAAGTGTGCGCATTGTCGATTATAAGACCGGTAATGATGCTGCTGAGGCCAAATCGGTTGAATCGCTGTTTGGTAAAGATGAAAAAGAAGATAAAATACCCGGCGCAATTATGCAGGTCTTGTTGTATTGTAAGTTGTATCGAATGGCGCACCCTACCTGTACATACAACCTCAAGCCTCTTATCTATAAAGTGCGTAAGGCATTTTCCGATTTTGTACCTACACTAAAGGTCCAAACCGAGTTGACTGGTTATGATGACGTGGCAGAGGAGTACGAGAAGTATCTCGGTGAGATACTCAAAGAGATGTTTGACGAAACAATACCCTTTACGCAAACCCAAGTATCTGCGCACTGCACGTATTGCAACTTTAAGACTATATGCAAGCGTAGCTAATCGCTCATAGAGGTGTAATGGTTACAAAATCCCCACCGAAAACCTTTGGGTTAGTAGTTTTCTCAGAATTTATTTCTGAGGGTATATGCGGCAGTCGTGATGACTCCCGCCTAATTCTTTGTTTTTGATGTCTAAAATATTTTGCTTAACTTTGTAATATTGAACAAAACCTTATCAGTTGACTATGAGAACTATTTTTACCCTATTAGTTGGCGTTGTTGCTATGGTGTGTACGGGATGTGAAGTTGATGACACCGAGCTTAATAATAGCAAAACATATACTCTTTATGAGGATATATCAGCCCTTGTGATATCAAATGGCGTGGATGTTATCGTGGACGATGCTCTGCCTCATAACCAAGTATATGCCTTGACAAATGCTAATAATTTCAATAGGTTGAACATTGAGGCTATTGACGGTACACTACATATTGGAGTATCAATATCTATATTTGAGCATAACCGTTGTGTGGTATATGTACCTTCAGTTGCGTATGAGCGTGTTGAGATGGGAGGCGGTAGCGATTTCTCGTGGGACAGCTGCAATAGTGATGTATTATCTGTCACAGTATCGGGTGGTAGTGACTGTTATATTAAGGGTGTCGCACAGAAACTAAGCATTGATAGCTCCGGAGGTGCAGATGCCGAGTGCAGCGAGCTGGAGGCTGAGGATGTCACCATCGACGCATCTGGAGGCTCTGATGTTGATGCTATAGCCAATAGTACACTCTCATTAACTGCATCGGGTGGTGCGGGTGTACACATCAAAGGCAATCCCCAAATTGTACATTGGGATGTATCAGATGGCGCGGATGTGGAGTTTAATTAGGTTATACATTAAAGTTATACAACCCTTAGGAAGGTAGTTGGTGGGGAAAATCTGATGTTGAAGTATCTTCCTGCACACAACCGATGGCTATGATTGTTGCTTGTTGAGTGTAGGATAAGCTATGCGGGTGTGGTAGATAGTCATAAGTTTGTCTATGAATGTCTCTTTTATTGTTTCCACATCGCGGAAGCTCAGCGGTGTCTCCTTGAGCAATCCCTCGCTTATCTGTGTGTCGATAATGTTGTTTACAAGTCGTGAGATACTCTCTCGGTTGTATTCTTTGAGACTGCGCGATGCAGCTTCTACGGCATCGGCCATCATCATTATACCGGTCTCTTTGGTTTGCGGGTTGTGTCCGGGATAGGTAAATTTCGACTCATCTACTTCCTCACCTGGGTGTTGGTTGCAGTAGGTGTTGTAGAAATATTTGGCCTTGCCATGTCCGTGATGTGTGGCGATGAACTCTTGTACTTGTAGGGGTAGCCCGTACTTTTGAGCCATCTTTATCCCCTCATCTACGTGCGAAATAATGATGCGGGCACTCTCCATTAAGTCGAGATTTTTGTGTGGACTCTCAGCACCCGATTGATTTTCGGTAAAGAATGCGGGGTTACTCAATTTGCCAATGTCGTGATAGAGTGCGCCGGTACGTACCAGTTGGGCATTACTTCTTACGTGATTGGCTGCGGCTGCAGCAAGGTTCGATACTTGCATCACGTGTTGGAAGGTGCCGGGAGCCTCTTCCGATAGTTTTTGAAGCAAAGGCGAGTTGATGTCCGATAGCTCCACCAATGTTACCGATGAAAGGAAACCAAACATACGCTCGAAAATGTAAATGAGCAAATATGAGAAGAGTAGCAATACACTATTGATACCCAGATTTATAAGCATATATACCGATACTTTGGTAATATCACCCTCGGTAAACAGGGTGTAACCTGCATATGTAAAGGCATATACTGCAAATACGATGACAGTACAACGGAATAGTTGTGAACGTTTGGATAAGTTGTTGAGGCTATCAATTACTGCCATACCGGCCACAATCTGCAAGAATATGTATAGCATAGGGTCGGCTGCTGCAAATGAGCATATTATGGTAGTAATGAGGTGTACGTACATTGCGGTACGGGAGTCGAAGAATGTAACGATGATAATGGGAACAATCGTTACCGGTACGAGAAATATAGCATTAAAACCTCTTGTAGAAGCCACAAAAGCTGCAATAGAAACAATAGTAGTGAGTAGCATAATGAGCATAAGAGCCCGATTATTGCTCCACATACGGCGGCGGAAGAATGCCATAAATGCGTATAAAAATGCTATAATGCAACCAAATACAAGCACCTTGCCGGCGAGGATGTAGTGTTTGTGATAAGAGTCGTGTGTATTTTGTTTGGCAAGCATTATTTCGTATGAGGTAAGTATGCGGTATATCTCGGGGGTGATGATTTCGCCTCGGTCAACAATGCGCTCACCGGCTTGTACCATACCATCGGAGAGTGCTATTTTCTGTAAATATTCATCGCGTACTTTGATGGTAGTGATGCTGTCATATACAACGTTGGCTGTAATATATTTGTTGATGTTGCAAGTCTGTAGGATGTGGCGTTGATAATCGTTCGAAAATTGGGTTATCATCTCCTCATAGGCTCTTTTGGGCGAGTAGAAATCTTCGGTATCGCGTTTCTTGGCTATGTTGTTTTCGCGGATACTTATTTGTGTAATATTACGTTCTTTCAACCCTTTATACTGCTCCATTGCAATAATACCATGATTGTATATATTGAACAATGCATCGACAAAGTTTTTTTTGTCTTTATTGCTGAGAGTAGCTTCGCTGAGTGCATTAAGCTCCGATTCAAATCCGTTGAGCATATCGGTTGTGATGGTATTATCTTTATAAAAGATAGGACGCACATCGTTCATCAGGCTGTCGCGCTCATAGGCAAGGCGAGCCTCGTCTTTATAAATGGGTATATCGAAGGGGGCAGTGAGCAGACTATATGCCCAAGGACGGCCCTCTTGAAATACAAAACTCTTTTCGCCTTGCTGTGGGAAAAAATATGCCAATAAAACTACTGCAACGATAAATACGATGGTGCGAACAAGCCATTGAACTATCTTGCTGTTGCTCTCGTTGGTTGTTTCCATATTTATAAATTTAAGGTTTTACGTGTGAATGCGCACTGCTTTTTGCAACCCCTCAATCTTCTTGAGCATTGTGCATAGTTGTTTGACAAGGTGTGCATCATGTGCAAAGATATTAATTTTTCCCACAAATACACCTTGGTTGGCCTCAATATTGAGCGATTGCATATTGATATTGAGTTGGCCGGTAATGAGTTGTGTGATATCGTTGAGCATTCCTTTGCGATCGATACCTCTTATTTCGATGGTGACCGGGAAGGATTGTGTCTCATCGGTTTGCCACATCGTAGAAACAATACGTGAACCATAGGTCGATTTTATTTTCATTGCCTCGGCACACTCTTGTTTGTGTACGATAACGGTGCGTTCGTTGGGAGCTACTATGCCCAGTACATCATCGCCCGGAATGGGGCGGCAGCATTGAGCAATCGTGTAGTTGGGCACTCCGTTTTCGGTGTGTAGTATGTATGTGCGTTTGCGGTCTATGCACTCTTTGACGTTATCCGATATTTGTTGCTGTGTCTGATCTTTGGGACGGGCAAAACCGAGTGTAAGATACTGCATCAGTTTATTACTGTTGTTCTTCTCAAAGATACGCTTATAGATCGTATCATCGAGTGTGATACCCTTGCTACCCACCTTGTAGAAAAATTCGTCAGGGTTTTTAAATCCCAATCTTACCAACGACCTATTGACAATTTCGTTCGATAATTGTTGATTGTGAGAGGCGAGAAAATCAACAAACATCTTTTCGCCCAGAGCTATCACTTGTCGGCGATCTTTGCGCAGGGCATTGGCAAGGCGCGATTTGGCCACCGATGTTGTTACGTGTTCTACCCACTCGGCTTTGGGCGATTGTGATTTGGAGGTAAGTATCTCTACTTGGTCGCCACTGCGCAGGGGTTGTGTTAATGGGACCAACTTATGATTTACTTTGGCGGCTATACAGTGGTGTCCCAAGTCGCTGTGTAGTGTGAATGCAAGGTCGAGTACCGTAGCGTTCTTGGGCAGTGTTATGAGGTCGCCTTTGGGGGTAAATACAAAAATCTCGTTGCTGTATAGGTTCATCTTGATGTTTGACAACATATCCATTGCATCGGGCGATGGGTTGTCAAGAGCATTCTTGATGTTTTCTATCCATCCGTTCAGTTCGGTGTCTTCGGCCTTGTCACCTGTTTTATATTTCCAGTGAGCTGCCAAACCTCGTTCGGCAATATCTTCCATTTTTTGCGAACGTATTTGCACCTCTATCCAATTGCCGTTGGGACCCATAACGGTTACGTGCAGAGCCTTGTAGCCGTTGGGTTTGGGGGTTGCCAACCAGTTGCGTGTGCGGTCGGGGTGGGGATGGTATATATGGGTGATGATGTTGTAAATAGACCAACAGATGTCGGCCTCATCTACATTTTCGGGGCATTGAAACACGATGCGTACGGCATACAAGTCATATACTTCCTCAAAAGGGATGTGCTTGGCTTGCATCTTTTTCCATATCGAATATACCGATTTGACACGAGCTTTCATTGTGTAGTCGTATCCTCTTTGTTTGAGTTTCTCTTCGATAGGAGTTGCAAAGTGGCTGTATATTTCGTGGCGGTTGCCTTCGCTCTCGGCAATTTTGTGTTGTATCTTGGTGTATGAGTCGGGATGCTCAAATTTGAAACTGAGGTCTTCCAACTCCGATTTGATAGCATATAAACCCAAACGGTGTGCAAGGGGCGCATAGATGTATGCGGTTTCGCCTGCTATCTTGAATCGTTTGGCGGGAGCAAGCGATTCGAGCGTACGCATATTGTGCAGACGGTCGGCTATTTTGATGATAATGACACGAATATCTTCGGCCATTGTGAGCAATAATTTGCGGAAGTTTTCTGTCTGCAACGAAATGTGGTCGGCTACAACACCGCCCGAAATCTTGGTAAGTCCCTCTACAATCGATGCAATTTTACTGCCGAAAAGGTTCTCTATATCTTCTACCGTATAGTCGGTGTCTTCTACCACATCGTGAAGCAAGGCCGCGCATATAGAGGTAGAGCCAAGTCCAATCTCTTGACTCACAATGCGTGCCACTTCGATAGGATGCAGTATATATGGCTCGCCCGAGCGACGACGTACGCCCTTGTGCGCCTCGCGGGCAAAGTTGTATGCGCGTTTTATTATTTCTATTTTTTTGCGATGATTAGAGCGCAAGTAACCTTCCAATAGGTTTTGAAAGGCTTCTTCAACAATCATCTCATCGTTTGTTTTATTCTCAATAAGTTCGTTCATAAAACTTATATATTTTATTGATACTCCTAATGATATGTTATAGAGTATTTGTAATAACCATTTCTATATCTTTTTTACACTGCAAATTTAAAAAGTTTTTTGGCTAAGATGTCAATCCTATCTCTTTTTCTTATTGAGTGTATTCGGTTTGTTACGCTTGTTGTTAGCCTTGTTATTATAGTCGGGGCGATTATTCCTCATATTGTTTTCTTGACCTTGATGGGTGCGTAACGGTATGAAAGGTCGGTCGCCATAGAGTTGACGTATGAGGTCGGCTCGGTGCATGCGATTGAGAGAGTTGCGTATCTCCTCCTCACTCTCACGCTGATACCAGAAGAAATATTTCCTTTGTCCCAACTTTTGTTCGGGTGTGCGGGCCGTAAAGACTTTCTCTCCGGTGTATGGATCTATGCCTGTATAGTACATCTCGGTGGCAAGAGTCATGGGTGTAGGGGTGAAGTCTTGTACCTGCTCAAGATGGAAGTTGAGGTATTTGGTTGTTACAGCCAGTTCGGCCATAGCCTCTTCGGTGCAGCCGGGGTGGCTCGAAATGAAGTACGGAATGAGTTGTTGGCGTAGTCCCTCACGCTTGTTTACCTTGTCAAATAACGTTTTGAAGGTATGGAATAGAGCAAAGGAAGGCTTTCGCATATAGTTGAGTACCTTGTCGGAGGTGTGCTCCGGAGCAACTTTGAGTCGGCCAGATACGTGGTGTGCTATCAGTTCTTCGGCATAGAGTCGGCCACTATCGGCTATCTCGGGGTTGCGGTGGCGGTGCAGTACGAGGTCATAACGTACACCACTGCCTACATGCGACTTTTTGATGGCGGGTAGTGCATCTACTTGCTTAAATATATTGAGTAGTGGACGATGGTCGGTGACAAGGTTGGGGCATACAGCCGGAAACAGACACGACGGGCGACGACAACGATGACAGGCCTCCTGATTTTCGCCCCGCATCGTGTACATGTTGGCCGATGGACCTCCTAAATCGCTTATGTAGCCTTTGAAGTCGGGCATACGGGTTATAGCATTGACTTCACGCATAATAGATTGTTCGGAGCGAGAAGATATAAACTTACCTTGATGTGCCGATATGGTGCAGAATGCACATCCTCCAAAACAACCTCTGTGCAAGCATACCGAGTGGCGTATCATCTCGTAGGCCGGTATGGTTTTTCCTTTGTAACGGGGGTGTGGCAGGCGGGTGTAGGGCAAATCGAACGTTGCATCTACCTCTTCGGTAGTCATAGGCGGATAGGGTGGGTTGATGTGTACGGCATCTTTGCCACACCTTTGCCACAAATGACGGGCTCGGTGAGCATTGGACTCCTCCTCTACAATCTTGAAGTTGGCTGCTTGTGTGCGCTTGTCGCGCAGGCACTCTTCGTGTGAGGCTAATATAGCGTGTTCATTGCTCTCGGCTGGCATCCGTTCGGCCGGTTCGAGAACAACTGTTTGAGGTATATCGCGCAGTGTTTCAATTGTTTCGCCTGCATCGAGACGATGGGCTATCTCGCGAATAGAGCGTTCGCCCATACCATATACCATCAGGTCGGCTCCACACTCGGTGATGATAGAGGGACGCAGCTTATCTTGCCAGTAGTCGTAGTGGGTGACACGACGCAACGAGGCCTCTATACCGCCAACGATGACAGGTACATCGGGGAACAACTCTTTGAGAATACGGCTATACACAATGGTAGGATAGTCGGGGCGCATACCATATCGACCATCGGGTGTATAGGCATCATCGCTACGAAGACGCTTGTTGGCAGTGTAGTGGTTTACCATCGAGTCCATTGCTCCGGCCGATAGGGCAAAGAACAAACGGGGGCGGCCCAACTTGCGAAAGTCGCGAAGGTCATCGCGCCAATTGGGTTGTGGTACAATGGCTACCCTGTATCCTTCGGCTTCCAATACGCGACCTATTACAGCAGCACCAAAAGATGGGTGATCGACATAGGCATCGCCCGAGAAAAAGATAACATCTACCTCATCCCATCCGCGCAATTCCATCTCTTTGCGCGAGGTTGGCAACCAGTCTTGTAGTTTATATTCTTGCATAACGATATTTTCTCATTTTAAAACTCAAAGATAGGAACAAATGAGCGAGAAATACGAAGTTTACTTCGATATTTTTCACAGCAAGTGAAAAATATTTTTGAGGTTGAACTCTAAGATGGCAACACCGGCGCAAAATAGCATCAACCTCGCATAAGTTTTTTTATAAATACTATTAAGTATAAATAACAAGGTCACACTCTTATAGCAATGTGTGACCTTGATTTCTTGCATTTATAGAAAACCGTTAGGAGAGCAGAGCTGCTATCTTCTCCAACCACTCACGATCGCACTCATCGAAGGTGGCAAGATATTGGCTATCTATATCCAACACGCCTGTTACCTGTTGTTGGGTATTGAATATGGGTACTACAATCTCACTTTTCGATGCGCTGCTACAAGCAATGTGTCCGGGGAACTCTTCGACATTGCGAACAATAATTGTTGTTGCCTCTTTCCACGCCGTTCCGCATACACCTCGTCCATATGCAATGCGTGTGCAAGCGAGAGGCCCTTGGAATGGTGAGAGTACCAGCATATTGTCTTGTACTCTATAAAAACCGGTCCACCAGAAATCAAATGTGGCGTGTATCATTGCTGCCACATTGGCCATACGGGCTATGGTGTCTGGCTCACTCTCAGTCAAAGCAACTATCTGCTTGTAGAGGGTGCTATATTTTTCGGTTTTACTACCTTGCGCTATTTCAAGATGTTCGGCCATAGTATTCGATTATTCGTTCCAGTCGCTGAATGCTTTCATAATAATAGTAGGGCGACCATCTTCGGTGAATGCACCCAGTCGATATTGCGAAGGTTTACACTCCGGCTCCCAATAGAACACTCCTTTGCAGCGACCGTTGGTATTGTTGATGCTTTCACGTATAACGCGGGCAAGTTGTCGGCGACCTGTTTCCAACACTTCGGGTTGCTCTTCATCTACATAGAAACCGGTTTCTACAATCATTATATCGCTATCGAATTTTTCGCTCACATAACGAATGTTTTCGATGCAGTCGGTAATCGTTGTTTCGGCATCGGTGCGATAGCCACCCTCTATAGCCCAGTGGGGGTAGAGTGACATACCTATCATATCCCATTTGGCTCCATTCTCTTTGAGAATGCCCAAGTTCCAATCGTATAGCTCGCGGTCAAATCCATTGTCAAGGTGTACCATAACGATTGCTTGAGGAAATATCTCTTTGCACGCATCATAGCCTGTAGCAAAGAATCCGGCATATTGCTCGGGGTTATGAATGGCGTGTCCCATCGATTCGGTGATAGTGGCTTGTCCGTTTTCATCTAATTCGGGCCATCCCCATTCGTTCGATTTTACACTCCATAGGAAGCCAAATCGTGTTTCGTTGCCTACTTGTATCCATTTAGGCTCTATATTGTTGTCTTTGAGAAATTGCAATACCTCGATGGTGTGGTTGGCAAGGTCTTGTTTCATTTGTTCATAGCTGTGTCCGCTCCACGAAGCCGGTATGTTTTGCTTGTTGGGATCGGCCCACCAATCGCTGTAGTGAAAGTCTACCATAATAGCCATACCTTGTTCTTTGGCGCGTTGGCATTTAACGAGCAAGTCTTCTTTGTTACACCAATTGCCATGAGCCGATGGATCAACCCATACGCGTAGGCGTACGGCGTTTAGTCCCAATTCTTTCATTAAAGCAGTGCATTCACGCTCCTCTTCATCAAAATTGTAGAACTTGTGACCATTGGCCTCCATTTCGGTGGCCCAGCTGATATCTGCTCCCAACCAGAAGTCGGGCTCTTGCTGAGTCTCTTTCGCCTGACAGGCACACAAACCTATGGTAATGAGCGATATTGATAATAATTTCGTGAACTTATTCATAATAGATAATATTAAAAATAATGGGAGTGTGCTGCTGCACACTCCCATTGTAGTATTTTATTATGTGTGCTGTTTTACTTAGTTTCGCCACACATTACAACCTCTACGAGGTTCTCGTTGTCGAGGAACAAGCTGCGGAGGAAGTAGTTCAACTCAGTTGTTGAAATGCTTTCGAGAGCTTGTTTGTAACCTGTTGCGGTGTTGTTGTTAAATACGCGGTTGGTGAGTACACCACTCCAGTAGCTGTTTTCGCGTTGGTTGTTGTCGTATTGCTTGAGCATATACTCTTTAACCTTGTTGAAGTCTTCTTCGCGTACACCGTTGACAACAACTTTCATCAACTCCTCTTTAGCGCGGTTTTTGAGGTACTCTTGTTTCTCAACGTTAGTATCGAAGCCAAACAAGAACATCCACTCGTTGTTCAAGTTGTTGATGTCGGCGCTTGTACCTACACCATATGTGCCACCTTCTTGCTCACGGATAGTCTCAGTGTAAACAATATCCATAATTTGGCTGAAGATATCCATCATAATGCCTTTGCGCATATTGTATTTGCTTGTACCGGAGTAGATAACATATACACTTGCTGCGGGATTTTCCATAGGAATTGTAAAGTGGTTGAGATGCTCACCCTTAGCAAAGTGCTCAACGGGTTTGATTGTCTCACGACACATGCAAGCGGGCAATGTAGCGATGTATTTCTCTACGAGAGGACGCAATACTTCGGGATCGAACGAACCTACAAAGTTGAATGTAAAGTCGGCTGCATTGGCAGTACGCTCTTTGGCAATAGCCAACATACGGTCGTAATCGGCCTTGGCAAAGTCTTCGGCTTTCACCATACTCATCATAGGATCATGAGCATACATTGTGCTACGCAATGAGTCGCTGTAGATAAATTGGGGGTTAGAAGCATTGTTGGCATACATACTCATGTATTGCTCTTTGTTTACATTATATACCTCTTCGTCTTTGCGGATGTCGGTAAATGTGAGGTAAACAAGTTGCAACATAGTCTCAAGGTCTTTAACGGCACAGTTACCATAAACTGTCTCGCTGTAAGCACCTATGTTCAAACCGGCATTGGCTTTCTTACCGGCAAGAGCCTTGCGCAAGTTGGTTGAAGAGAAGTTGCCAAGACCACCGGCCTCGTGGAGGTAGGGGAATACTTTCAAAGTAGAAGCATCCTCAGCACTGTAGAGGCTCTTACCACCTCGGCTGGTAGCGTTCATAATGATTTCGTCATCTTTGAAGTTGGTTTGTTTCAACACAACTTTTACACCGTTAGAGAGAATCCACTCGGTAGTGCCGGGGAAGCTGCCATCCAACTCAGCAATAACGCGGCCGGGTGTGAGTTCCTTAGAGATAAGGGGCTCGTTAGATACTTCGTCAACATAAGCTGTGATTTCCTCAGCTTGTACAGCCTTGATAGCTGCAATGGCCTCTTCGGCCGAAGGATAAGTTACGCCCTCTTTTTCGGGACCTGTAACACAGATAACGATGTTCTCGTCAGTGATAGCCTCGGCTATGTATTGGTTGATAGCCTCAACGGGAATTTGAGGAGCCAAACCTTGGATGAGTTGGAACTCCAATTCGATACCGGGGATATAACCACCATCGATGTAGTGACGGATGTACTCATTGGCATATTGTATGCTGCGACTGTTGTTGCGCTCGTTGTACATGCTCTCGTAGTATGAGATGTAGTCAGCCTTAGCACGGTCGTACTCCGATGCAGTGAAGCCATAACGAGCTGCACGCTCAGCCTCGCGTACTACACCTTGAAGACCTTCAATTACTTTGCCCTCTTTTACATTGGCCGACAAAGTGAAGGCATCCTTAGTAGAAGCAAGACCGAAGAACTTGCTGTCGTAGCAGCTTGCGCTGTTGAAGGGTGCGTTGGGCTTGTTGCTTATTTCGGCGAAACGGTTGCGGAGCATAAGTGAAGCCATGCTGGCGATGTAGTCTTGTACTACACCTATCATAGTGCCACGATATTCGCGGGGAAGGGGATCGTGCTTGAAGTAGATGTCAACATCGGTAGATGTAGCCTCAACGTCGCTACCTACAACGTAGATAGGCTCAACGTTGTTGGGTACCTCGTGGTAGATACGCTCAGCAGCATTGGCGGGCATCTCGATGTGGCTGAAGAGCTCTTTTACGCGAGCTTCCATTGCATTCACATCAAAGTCACCTACTACAATGATAGCTTGGTTATCGGGACGATACCATTTGTTGTAGTAGTCGCGCAAGTCTTGGTAGGGGAAGTTCATAACAACTTCCATAGTACCAATGGGCAAGCGATTGGCATATTGGCTGCCTTCAAACATAACGGGGATGATCTTCTCCATAATACGCCATTGTGCGTTGTTGCGTGTGCGCCACTCTTCGTGGATTACACCACGCTCGCTGTCAATCTCGGCATCTTGCAAGAGAATGTCGCAAGCCCAGTCGTGAAGAACGAGCAAGCAAGAGTCCATCAAGCCGGCATTGGTGGTGGGTACATTCGATACGCGATATACAGTCTCATCAAGACCTGTGTAAGCGTTAATATCTACACCAAATTTAATACCGTTTTGCTCCAAGTAGTTGAGCATATTTTTGCCGGGGAAGTTGCCGGTACCATTGAAAGCCATGTGCTCAAGGAAGTGAGCAAGACCACGTTGGTTTTCTTCTTCGAGTACCGAACCTACTTTTTGTGCAATGTGGAACTCAGCACGGTTCTTGGGAGTCTCATTGTGGCGAATGTAGTATGTGAGTCCGTTGTCGAGAACTCCATAGCGTACTTCGGCATCGATGGGCAGAGGTTGTGCCATCGGATTTTCTTGTGCTACAGCGGGCATTACAAATGCAACGATTGCTGCTACAAGAAATGTCTTAAAAGCTTTTACGTTCATTGTCTTTAAGTTTTATTTAGGTTAATAATTATTTGTCAATCATACGTTTGTTACAACGAGTCACATTCGGCCATCCATATTGCCGATGAGGCATCGCTGGGCATACGCCAACTTCCTCTCGGTGATAGACTTACCGAACATACTTTAGGTCCATCGGGTAGGCAACTGCGTTTAAATTGGCTGTTGAAGAAGCGGCGGTAGAAGTTGCGCAACCAATGTTTTATGACTTCGTCGCTGTATGTGTCTTTGAAGGCGTGGCGAGCGAGGAAATATACTTTCGATGGACTGAAACCATGTTGAAGCGTATAGTAAATAAAGAAGTCGTGCAATTCGTAGGGGCCTACTAAATCTTCGGTCTTCTGCTTGATGTTGCCGGTCTCATCGGCCGGTGTAAGCTCGGGGCTGATGGGAGTTGCTACTACATCGAGTAGCGATTGGCTTATTTTTTCGTTATCATTGTTGCGAGCCAACCATTCAACCAAAGCTCGTACAAGGGTTTTGGGCACGCCGGCCGATACGCCGTACATCGACATATGGTCGCCATTGTATGTAGCCCAGCCCAATGCCAACTCCGACAAGTCGCCTGTACCTATCACAATGCCTTGGGTTTGATTGGCTATGTCCATAAGTATCTGCGTGCGCTCGCGTGCTTGCGAGTTCTCGTAAGTGACATCGTGCACATTTATGTCGTGTCCAAGATCTATAAAGTGTTGTTTTACAGCCGGTACTATCGATATTTCGCGCATTGTGATGCCTAATTCTTGCATCAATATCAAGGCGTTGTCGTGTGTACGGTCGCTTGTGCCAAAGCCGGGCATAGTAACGCCTACAATATCGGTCATGGGGCGACCTAAGCGGCGCAAAGCCTCTGCACAAACAAGCAGTGCCAATGTCGAATCAAGGCCTCCCGATACGCCCAAGACCAATGTCTTGGTATGAGTGTGAAGTATGCGTTTGAGCAGTGCCGAAACTTGTATATTGAAAGCCTCTTGGCACACTTCGTTGCAGGCTTCATCGCAACAAGGTACAAAAGGCGAAGGCTCGATTTTGCGAGTAAGGGTAATGTTCTCTTTGCGAACGCCGGGTATAACCGTTTCGCTATAGGGTTGTATCTGACGCAATGCAGCAGCTCCGCCCATAAAACTTGTTGTGGCTTGACGTTCGTTGTTCAGACGGTTTACGTCTATTTCGCTGATGGCCAATTGTGGATTGATGCAGAAGCGGTCGGCTGTGGCAAGGAGTGTACCACTCTCATATACCAAAGCATTACCGGCAAAAACGAGGTCGGCTGTTGACTCGCCGAATCCCGATGATGCATAGATGTATCCACTCATACAACGAGCGCTCTGTTGCGAAATAAGCGAGCGCAAATATTTGTTCTTGCCTATTTGCTCATTGCTTGCCGAGAGGTTTACCAAGATGTTAGCTCCGTTCTGAGCATGGTGACAGCTAGGTGGAACAGGAGTCCATACGTCCTCGCAAATCTCGATGGCAAATTTTGCCTCTCCTATGCAGAAGAGTTGTCGGGCATCGAGGGGGGCTGTTTGACCACAGAGGGTTACGGTGTTGCTATATGCATCGGCTGCTGTTGCAAACCAACGCTCTTCGTTAAACTCTTTATATCCGGGAAGATAGCTTTTGGGTACTACACCGTATATTTTGCCGTGTGATGTCACGATGGCGCAGTTGAATAGTTGGTTATCGCAACGTACGGGTGCGCCTATCACACTCACCATATCCAGATTTCTGGTCTCTTCTATATAGTAGGCAAGGGCTTTTTCTGCCTCATCAAGTAGCAGACGTTGGCTGAATAAATCACCACATGTGTAAGCTGTTATACATAGCTCGGGAAATA
Source organism: Bacteroidaceae bacterium (assembly GCA_017561285.1). Taxonomy (GTDB): domain Bacteria; phylum Bacteroidota; class Bacteroidia; order Bacteroidales; family Barnesiellaceae_A; genus Barnesiella_A. The sequence continues at coordinate 406 of JAFZDG010000030.1, read as the reverse complement.
CAAGCCACTCAACATCTTGCGATGCGGCTTGTCGAGCCAACTCTATCATACCTTGTGCGTTGCGGCGACAATCGGCTACCGTTACGGGGGGTATAGCAGCAGCTACTTTTATAAATCCGTATTTCATACTTTAATGTGTGTTAATACATAGTTGTGCAAAGGTAAAAAAAAATGATACATTATTTATATTTATAAGAGAAATATTATATTTGTATCGTTAATTTACCTAAATAAACGGCTTATTAATCTTTTTATAGACAGGTGTAATATGAAACGGCAATACATTATTTCTTTTGTTGTATCTTCCTTGATCTTTTGGGCTATATGTTATTTTTTCAATACCACAGCTATCTTAGGGAAGGTGGTATTTGCAAAGGCTTTTATCAGTCCCTGGCTTACTTATACT
>JAFZDG010000323.1 GCA_017561285.1 Bacteroidaceae bacterium | reverse complement strand
TGTGTAATGCCCAGGTATGATGCTATAAATCCGAGAGGTACTTTCTGTATAATCTCCGGGCGGCCTTTGATGAGCGATGTGTATCGCTCTTTAACAGTGCCTTTGATGGCTCGCGACTTGAACTCTTGATAGTAGAGCGTGCCATGAGCAAGACTCAAAGCCCATTGGGCAAACTCGTGTGAGGTGGCTATCAACTCATCGAATTTTTCTTTCGATACGCGCATTAATACCGTATCGCAGCAGGCTTGAAATTGTGAGTAGGAGGGTTGGTTGAAGTAGTAGCAGTGCCAAGATATGAGTACCGAACCTTTGATGGCAAAACTGTTGGTTACGATTTTTCCATCTACCTCGTGGGTACGACGCATAATACCATCTTTTACAATATAGATATTATTATCCATATCGCCGCTCTTTATCATGTAGTCGTATCTTTTGAGATGAACCTCTTCCATGCAAGCACAGAACATATCCATTGCTTTGTCCGATAATTTATATTCGGCCTCATCGGCCAGAACTTTCTTGAAATCTTCTATCATTACTCTCTGTTTATTTCTAACTCACGACAACAAAGGTACAAATAATGGCGTAAATTTTTATCACATTTGTATAAAAATTTCGTATAAGGGTGTGTTTATGCGAATGTTTCTGGACAAAATTTTTATTATATATAATGTGTAATGTTCTATGTGAAGATGTATATGTATAAAAAAGCTACGCCACTCTGCAAGGAGTGGCGTAGTGTTTGTTTTGTGAAAAGTATTGTTAAAATACTGCTTATTCGGCAACTTGTTCAGCTACAACATCAAATGTGAGCTCAACCGATACTTCGGGGTGCAATTTGATGATAGCGTTGTATGTACCAACTTCTTTGATAGTATCTTTAACAATGATTTTCTTACGGTCGATTTCTTGACCGAGGGCTGCCAAAGCCTCAGCAACCTTAGCATTGTTGATACCACCATAGATTGTGCCGTTCTCGCTTGCTTTAGCAGTGATAACCACTTTAAGCTCTGCTACAGCTGCTGCGATAGCCTCAGCGTCAGCTTTGATCTTAGCGAGTTTGTGTGCACGTTGTTTTTTGTTTTCAGCCAAAACTTTCAACGCAGAGGCTGAAGCGATTACTGCCAAACCTTGGGGGATAAGGTAGTTGCGACCGTATCCGTCTTTTACTGTTACTACATCATCTTTGTAGCCGAGGCTTGCGATATCTTCTTTCAATATAACTTGCATTCTTGTGTCCTCCTTACGTTAAAAATTATTTCATCATATCGGTTACATAGGGAAGCAATGCCAAGTGGCGTGCTCTCTTCACTGCTTGAGCAATGCGGCGTTGGAACTTCAACGAAGTACCGGTGATACGACGGGGAAGAATTTTGCCTTGCTCGTTCAAGAATTTCTTCAAGAACTCGGGATCTTTGTAGTCGATATACTTAATACCGTTCTTTTTGAAACGGCAGTATTTTTTCTTTTTGACATCTACCGACGCGGGAGTCAAATATCTGATTTCCGATTGTGCTTGTGCCATGTCTTAGTTCTCCTTTACTTCTTCGTTAGTAGTTGTGTTTGCTTTTACGCCTCTTCTCTTGATGGCATACTCGTGAGCAAATTTGTCTTGCTTGAATGTCAAGAAGCGGATTACACGCTCATCGCGACGGAAGTTTACCTCGAGAGTCTTGATTACTGTAGGCTCTGCATCGAACTCGATGAAAGTGTAGAAACCTGTTGATTTCTTTTCGATGGGATAAGCCAATTTGCGCAAGCCCCACTCTTCTTTGTTGACGATAGCTGCACCATTGTCGGTGAGAATCTTCTCAAATTTTTCTACCGCTTCCTTCATCTGATCAGCAGACAAAACGGGAGTTAAAATGAAAACGGTTTCGTAGTGATTCATACTCTTTTTAATTCTTTATTTGTTTCTTTTGCAAAATTGCGGTGCAAAGATACTCATTTCTTTTTAAATAGGCAAATTTTTCGCTTTACAATTTTCTCGATGCGTTTTTTAGGACAATAAAAAATATCCGACCAAGCAGCGCTACCTGGTCGGATAGGGATTTTTATAACACTGTCGTGTATTATCGATTGGTATTATAGGCCGGCGAATTATCTCTTTCGCAATTGCCAGAAGGCTACTGCAGCGGCTGCTGCTACGTTGAGTGAATCGACATGATGTGACATCGGTATGCGTACGGTATAGTCGGCTTCGGCTATCACGTTGTCGGCGAGTCCGTCTCCCTCAGTGCCCATAATAATGGCCAGGCGTGGCTCGTTGTTGAGCGCCTCATCGTCTATCGATACCGAATTGTCGCTCAGAGCCATCGCTGCTGTCTTGTATCCAAGTTGGTTGAGATGGCTTATCGGGGTATCTATCCATGTCCAGGGTACAAGGAATACCGATCCCATCGAT
>JAFZDG010000322.1 GCA_017561285.1 Bacteroidaceae bacterium | reverse complement strand
CCCTGTATAGAGTCGAAACCCAATACAACATCGCACATAACGTTGTTGCAATCGGGTACCATAGCCGACACAATGCGCGCACCATGATTGGAGAAACATACCTCCATACCGTTGGCGTTTCGAAGAACATACAAATCGGTAGTCTTTCCACCCATATCGATCACAAAATTTTCACGTTGCAATCCCGATAAAGTGGTGTTATCTTTCGTACCACATGCTACAAGCATGAGAATTGAGAACGCAAATAATATACTTTTTTTCATTTTAAATCTTAAGTTAATCATTATTTTACAATTTCTGCCTCAAAAGGAGTTGTTGCCAAACCTTCACTATTATATAGATTGGCATCATCGGGATTATCGGCCCATGCATAACGCACTTTTAGAGGTTTTTCTACCTCATCGCACCATACTGCCACCTTGTCTTTGTCGATAAGAAGAGCCTTGGCATAATGGAATACACCATCTTCACCAGCGACCGCAAAACCACATAGATAACCATAACGACCACTCACCTCAAGACCTTCGGCAACATTGTCAAACGTAACAATCAATTTATTATTTTCTTGAGTTACTTGCTTGCACATAGGACTGAGGTGATATATATGCTCCATACCATAGTCGTTGTGCAACGCGTGACGAGCCAATCGCGCACCCACGTCTTGCTTGTTACGAGGGTGAATATCATGGGCCTCACCCAAGTCTATAATGACAGCCTGACCGGTATGAGGCAATGACAAAGTAGCAGTTTGAGCATCACGCAAACGCGCCCAATCGCTCTCAACAGGAGTCTCAACAGGTTGCATAAAATTGGCCAATTGCACCCAATAGAAGGGAAATTCATAGCCCCAACGCGCACGCCAATCGTTGATCATAGCCGGGAAAAGGTCATAGTATTGATTGGCTCGGTTGGTATTATTGCAACCTTGATACCATATCACACCTCGCATAGACAAACCTATCATAGGATGAATCATACCATTGAAAAGCAATGATGGGAATGAATTGGGACCTACATGGGTAAAATTATATTCGGCATTCGACACCGATACTTGATAGCTCCACTCACCACACAACGATATGCGGCGGCCATCTATCATAATATACAAGTCGGATGCGTTGCCCCAGATACCACCACCGCTACCGCCATCGGTAACTTTCACCACTATTTCGTTCTCTTGCGCCAAGACCTCAGCAGGAACAATATAGGTGCGAACAACATTATATCCATGCGTCTCGCCTATAAATGTACCATTGATCCACGTTTTATCCGAGTCATCGACACAAGCCAACGACAAGATGGCATCTTTGCCAAGCAACTCCTGAGGAAGTGTAAACTTATATGTCATCCATACAACACCATCGAGCGAGCCAAGTTCATCATTACACCACTCCAAAGGAGCTTTATGCGTAGGCCATCCACTACGATCCATAGTAGGCAGATACCACTGCTCTTTCTCACCCACATCCTCGCGCAATGCTTGCTCAAAGGCACGATATTGCTCTTGACTATTGGCAACGAAAGCCTCTATACCGTCCGATTGCAAAAGGGACAATTGCTCGTTGTATTGAGGGAACCGGCTGATCGATTCGAGGCTCATCCATGTTTCAATATCGGTACCACCCCAAGAAGAGTTAATGAAACCAACAGGAACTCCGGTTTCGACATGAACATTGCGAGCAAAGAAATAACCTACCGCCGAAAAATCGTGAGCTGTAGCCGATGAGCATACTTGCCACATACCTTTCAAATCGTTTTGAGGTAAATACTCCATTGCCTGAGCTACATTAAACGAACGCATCATAGGATAGTTGGCCTCAGCCACCTCTTGATCGGCATTGCGAACATCGCGCAAGCGCCACTCCATATTCGATTGGCCACTGCACAGCCATACCTCACCCATAAGAACATCCTCAAAGGCGATACACTCCTTACCCGATTTTACAACCATAGTATATGGTCCACCGGCTTGCAATGCCGGAAGTGACACACTCCAATGGCCGGTCTTATCGGCTTTGGTCGAGGCTTTCTTACCGGCCAATTCAACAGTTACACGTTTACCCGGAGCAGCTTCGCCCCACACTTTTACCGGCATATCGCGCTGCAACACCATATGATTGCCAAAGAATGCCGGCAACCGCAATTGTGCCATAGCGACAACCACACAGCACAACACGATGGAAAGAACAAAAAATCGTTTCATGATTTTATGTGTTAAATGTTTGAGAAGAATGAGTTGCTCAAAACAACTCAATTTTTACCTTAAAATACTTTGAATGCAAATTTAATAATAAAAACCAACCCAACTGAATAAAACAGCAAAATTTGATAAAATAAAGACTTATTCTTTTGCAGTATCGCCAACGCTTCTCTTCGGCTCGTACCCTGCTACCATATCTTGCACCACAAGGGCGCTGCAACTTGTTCTTACGAACGCCCTTAACGACATCACATCATTGATAAACGAGGATGGTGCGAAGCACCGGTTGAGGGGCTTTATGCCCCGAAATAGGGTTGCTAATAGAACGAAAAAAAGTATTGCGCGTCATCACGACGGGCAATACTTCCATTCATTTAATAATGAATTATATCTACTTTAAAAGCTTTATACTTTAAATAACTATTTTACTCGTTGCGCCGTTACCCATACGGGCTATATACACTCCGGCGGGTAGTGCAGCTACATCGATGGTAGCGGTGGTAGCACCCGGGCGCACTGCTTGTGTGGCTACCACTCGGCCGGTGGCATCGTAGAGCGTAATAGCTTCGCCTGCCGATGCTGTGGGGAATACCGCTACCAGCGCATCACCCACGCGATGCAGGGTGAGGGTGCGGGCATCGGCTTGCAGGGTGTGAACAGCACTGAAGTCTATCACCTCCCGATCTTCGGGATAGATATATTGCGTGCTATTGTCGTAGTAATAATGCAAGTAACTATATCCGCTACTACCCCATCTTATTTCTTCGCAAAATAAAAAAGAATGTATAGGACCAATACCTTCAATCCACACATCTGTGTCATATCCATAATCTACATAGTAAACATTGCGCTCCTTACCATTCAATGTAGTGGTTTCTATACTGTCGATAATTATTTTTCTTTCTTGGTTTTCATAAAGGGGCTTAAGTATGACGGTATCGCCTGTGTTTGCACCAAAATCGAACACTAAGAAGTCCTCATCTACATTTAGCATATACACCTTCTTACCTTCTTCTCTGTAATATGATTTGTATGTTGAGTGCGAAATTACTTGATCTGGTAAAGATAATTCTGTCATATTGATGGTATAGTAATTTTTACCATATAATTCTACCATTTCACCAACAGTATATTGCGTATAGTGTTTATAACCATACTCTACCCATTCATTTGAGGGTGAAATGAGTGGGATATACTTATGCTCCGGATATGAAAATTCGGGCTTGGGTGTTTTGTCTGTAGGGAATATCTCTTCGGTGTTGTAGTTGTAGCAGTAGTTAAAATATTCCATGCCCGTAGCACCCCATCTGTAAATATCATCAAGAAGGGACATTATAGGATGTTGCAATGTTCCTATGCCTTCAATCCACACATCATCGAAATACATTGGTCCATGTTCGAGATTTTCTACACCGTTTTTATCAAACTCTCTTTCGATGCAAGTAACGTAATATACGTTTCGCTCTTTACCATAATATGATGTTGTCAAGATGCTGTCTACTGCAATATAACGCTTGTGGATACCATCTGCCCATGTATATGTTATAGTAGCCCATTCTATTGTATCGCCTGCCTGTACTCCAAAATCGTATATCAGACACTCTTGCTCATTATTAACACCTCGCACATATACCCGTTTGTCCTCTTCACGAATATAGCCATGAAGTTGTGAATCTCTTGTGGGTGTTTGTGTTCCACCCCAAGCACAGAACTCCTCTTTATAGAGTTTATGATACTTCTTTTGGTTTATTACAATTGTGTCGTTTATGCCTACCTGCTTATAGTTTCCCTGATAGTCATAGTCCACCCAAACCTTTCCATTCTCTATAAAGGGTATATACTCATGCTCCGGATATGAAAATTCGGGCTTGGGCGTTTTGTCTGTCGGAAATATTTCTTGGGTGCTGTAGTTGTAACTGTACTCATGAAACATCATACCTGATGCGCCGAAATTGGGGGTTAACGAGAGCATTATAGGGAACTCTTGTGAGCCGATACCCTCTATCCATACATCTTTAATTTGAGTGTTCTCATGAGTTACAAAGAAAACATCTCTCTCTTTGCCATAAAATATTTGAGTATCTATGCTATCAACAACAGTTGCTCCATATTGAAATTGTATTGAGTCTCCGATTTGTACATCAAAGTCATAAATCATCGTCTCAAACTGATTGTTGAGTTCGCGAGTATATACCTTCTTGTTTTCTTCACGAATATAGCCATAAAGTCCGGTATAGGTTATTT
>JAFZDG010000321.1 GCA_017561285.1 Bacteroidaceae bacterium | reverse complement strand
ATAAAGACGCGAACCATCGGGATGGAAGATGGCTGCATCAAGAAGACCAAAGATATAATAGTAGATGTAATAGAGTTGTTATAGTTAGGTTAATAATGGTAAGGGCACGCATTATCGCAATGTGTGCCCTTTGTTGTATGCGCAGGGAGGCTTTAGGGTTGAAAGGCAAAGATTAAAGAGGATTAAATACAATAATCCCCTTCTTTTACGCCTTGATCTTCATATTCCATTTCCTCCCATTCGCTTATTGTTTCTTCTTCTATCTCGGGCCGGTAGAAATATACGCCATCGTAGCGCACCCAAATATTCTTTTCTTGGTCTAACTTTAGGAGTTGTTCTATTAATTCTTTTACTTTCATACTATATTATATTGTAGCTTCGGTGATGATGCGGCGGGTTGAGGCGTAGTGGTGGTTGTGTTCGATGATGGCCGGCGGTTCGATGTCTTGCGAGACATAGAGTGCAATCATACGAGTCATTAAGATATCATCGTGGTGTCCGATAGTAGCAGCATATGCACCATTTGGCAGCCGTTCGTATGTGAGCATTTCGTCTATGGCAAGGTCGTTACGCTCGATGTAGGATTGCGAACGTACGATAGCTATCATAGTATCGACAAGTGTTTGCTTCGTCTTACGATTGGTGTGAAATCCCCACCGAGGAGGCAGGCCTTCGCGGATGCGTTGCGGATCGTGACGAGCATATAGGTTGTCGTACGATGAGGCAATTTGGTCGAGGATGAAGTCATCGGTGTAAGCATCGGGATTGTCTTTACTCTCGATGGTATTAGACTCGATAACGAGCAGTGCGTTGTTGTAGAAAGTGGCAATTTGAGCCGCCTTCCAAGCGAGGAGGTCGTGGTCGATGTGTCCACGCCATTCGGCTACCACCTCCGGCACACCCCCTTCGATCATCCAATAGCGGTCGAGTACAGTAATAACCGAGTAGTCGGCCTTAGCCGATCGACCACCGACATCGACAGAGACGATATAACGGCGAGCCACAGGTGTGTTGGTGTCCGGTCGTTGCCATATCTTGAAGCATCCGTTGTGTTGCTCAATGATATCGAGCTCTTGCAGTGCTTGTGAACCTGTGTTGCGGTTGGTGTGTGAGAAGATTTCGCCCTTGACATCCGGCTCCCGGCAAGTACGGCGAAGGAGTTTGCAGTGTTCTTGCGAGAAGATAATTTCGCCCGAGTGAACAAAAGCCTCGATGTCGGTAGAGGGAAACTCAGCCATCATCTCCTCGTGGTTGTGGTATTCGCGTAGTTTGTGTCGGTACCAATTGATAGCCTCGAGCGTAGCACCCAATTCCCATAGCCTCCATTCGTAGTCGGTCATAGCAGCAATAAACTCCTCGTAAGTATCGGCCAGCGGCATCGAGTACATCTCGATTTCAAACCAAGCCACGAATAGAGGAATGTTATTAGACTTTCCGCGTTCGGCATTGAGCCATTCCGTATGGAACCAATTGCCCGTACCGTTGGCAGTAGACTCGATAACAATCATTGTGTATGGCTTGGTGAGGATTGATGAGGTGACAGAACGGAAGAGTCGCGAAGGGTTGTTCTTGCGTGTCTCCGGGTACAATCCCACCTCGGACATGTGAGCCATGAGTACGTTTTGCGAGCGCACTGACTCGGGAGCCTCGGCTGAACCTACGGTAATGCGTGCGCCCGTCTGCTTGATATAAGAGATGTTCTGTGTGCGTTGGTATGGCTGAAATTTAATCGGGCCATAAATCCATTCGGGAAAATTCTCGAGGAGTGTTGCATACATACCCTTGATATTGTTAGCTGCATCCTTGAGGTGGGCACAGACAACACTATGCCAATTCGGTCGATGAAACAGCTGAATCCAAGCCATATATATCTGCGTAGCCGTAGAGCCTCCCCACTGACGAGCCTTGAGCAGTATGACGCGAATAGGTTTGTTATCTCGGCGTTGATCCTCGAAACACTTAATGAGCTTGCGTTGTGCAGCGCGGAGTACGAACGGCACGATATGTGCACCTTCCTTATCCTGTACCCGGACACAGTAAGCACAGAAATACTCAAAGTCATATACGAATCGGTGAAAGGTAAAGTGCATCAGTTGGTCTTGGTCTACCCCATCGGCGTAGTGTGGATAGTCGCGGATGAGGTCGGAGGGCACAAGACATTCGCCGAGGTTGAATACCTGTAGTGGTTGTCGAGGCACAACACCGGGTGTACCCCGCCATGGATCGTAGGGAGCGTTGACGATGGCGAGTCTTCTGGTATTCTCTTGTATGACGGAATCGGTCTTGTGCATCAATGTCGGTGGTTCTTAAGAATGGCGTAGGCAGTGCTACGGTTGATGTAGAATCGAGGTGCTTGGTTGTATATAACGGCAATAACAGCCTCGCGTAAGGAGGTATTGTTGGCAGATGCGTGGTTACGCGCCATAAGGTATATGGTCGATACACATTGGTGCTTGGCCGTACCACGCTTGAGGCGAGTAGGTCGGCGTTGCTTGATGGCGGAGCAGTACTTGAGCGCATAGACTTCGGAGATGTAAAACTCACGTGCCGGAGAGTGGATAGCGATAGTAACTGCATCTTCTAAGGCAATGCGGGGGAATCGCTTGAGTACGTCGTGATACACAGAGACGAAATCTTCGTTACGGCGAAGAATGGTAGGATTGAGGTCGGTAGAGTCTTGGCACATATATAGTATGTGCAGCATCACGCCACAAAGATAATTCGAGAAAATGAAATATGTATATAAATAAATGTGAAAAAAATGGGAAATCCAAAAAAAACAGATGCGAGAATAGTGCTGTATGTACTTTTGATGTTGTAAGGCAGATGCCGAAAAAGTAAAAGTACATATATGGAACAAGAGAAAATTGAAGATGTGGTAACAACCACCGAACAAAATCCTGTAACCGGCGAGGTTACGGAGGAAACGACAGCTGAGGTTACTACCCCGAGCGGTCGTGATAAGCTCGTAGAGCGATTGCAAATCTACAATCCCGAAGGCGTGTACGATGAAGATGAGGCACTCTATGAGGGTGT
>JAFZDG010000320.1 GCA_017561285.1 Bacteroidaceae bacterium | reverse complement strand
TTGAGTCTTGACTGCCATCTTTCATAAAGTTGCGCAATGCTTTCTCGGCAGTCTTCATCGTAGCTTCAAAGGCTTTTACATCGTCTATTGCCAACGAGCAACCGGGCAATGCCAAGAATTGGTCGCGAGCTCGTACACCAAACCAAGGATAACCGGCCAATATATAGAGGTCGCGTCCCTGCTTGAAGTAGAATTGTTGCGCAGCATTTTTAAGACAGTTGAAGAAACTGTTACGGGGTGTACGGTTTTCGTACTCTTCTTGATATATGCGAGCCAATGCGCGAGGCTTGGCTTCCTCTACACCGGCAGCAAAAATAATGCTCTCGCCTTTTTTAATGGGCAATTCGAAATAACCCGGTACATACAAATCTTCGGTATAAGGCACGCCACGCTCTTGGTCTTTGATATACTCTATACCTTTGTACCAATGAGGCTCATATACAAATTGAGGCTTCTTGCTACATTGCATATACAAGCGGGGATAGCCTTTATAAAGACAGCAGCTGATACCATTGGGCACCTCTTCATAGCTCTTGTCTATGACCTCATTTTCCATACACAACTCGTTGACCGGTCGGAAAGCCAAGAAGGGACGGAATTGCAATGTTGTGGGCGAATGCGCTTCGACAAGGGTGTATTTGATGAGGATGCGATTTTGATGTTCTTCAAAGATTTTTTCTTTGGTGAGTATCACACCGCCCACACGATAAGTCTTACGGATGGTGTCATCGCAATTAAACTCACGAATATATTTGTGTCCATTGGGGCTGAAACAGTCGCCTTGATATTTATGCAGTCCCAAATTGAATGGTGTACCATGTTGTATGACTGTCTCATCGAGTGATGATAACAACACGAAGTTTTCATTATCAAACTCGGGTATAGGCATCACCAACAGACCATGTTGCTTGCGGGTGTTACAATCGACAATTGTAGTGCAATGATAGGCTCCCGAACGGTTGGTACGCAACAATTCTTTGCGCAACGACTGCTCCAGATTTATCATCAGCCTTTTGTCAAACTTAAGATAGCTCATATTTATACGAATCAGGTTAACTTATTAAGAGAGTATAGCTGTTTTAAATTACATAGCTATATTCAGCCCCGAATTTACATATATTTTACAAGAAAAACAAGTATAAATAGAGCAAATTTTAACTTTTTATCACAACAAATTTATACAAAGTTATATATCAAGTGATTACAAATAAAGAGCTTGACATATAAATATACAAGAAGCGTCCTCTTTCGGAGGACGCTTCTTACTATTTGTAATTAAAATTATACTCTGCCTATAAAAAGTACCAAGTTATCGAGGAACATTTTGATAGATACGGCCAAAAGCATAACGCCAAAGAATTTGCGTGTAACATACACACCACCTTTACCCAAGATACGTTCCAAGAGATACATATTGCGCAATACAAGATATACGATAATAATATTGATCAACAAGCCAATAAGGATATTGACCAATCCGTACATTGACTGCAACGAGAGCAGGGTTGTGAACGAACCGGCTCCGGCAATGAGAGGGAAAACCAAAGGTACCATTGTAGAAGAACCTGTGGGGCCATTGTTGCGGAATATCTCAACATCGAGTACCATCTCAACGGCCATGAGGAACAATACGATAGAACCTCCAATGGCAAATGAATAGATATCGACATGAAACAATCCCAATATTGTAGTTCCCAAGAAAAGGAATGCCAAGAACATTAGCAACGAAAGACCTGCTGCTTTGACAGGATTGATATCACGACCTTTCTGACGCATATCGATGATAATAGGAGTAAGACCTACCATATCGATAACCATAAACATAATAATGAACGAGCTGACAGTTTCTTCAAAAGAGAAATGGCTGAAAAACTCTTTTACTTGTAATAAAAAATCTCCCATAATAAAATCAAAAAAATGTGTTTTTTATAATTGTGCGCAAAGGTAATGAAAAAGAGAATATGATTATCATCAAACGAAAAGTTATTTTTTCTTATAGAGATGATATTTATAAAAATTATTATCTATTTTTGTCGAGCAGGTATTAGCTTATTACATTTTGGCGCACAGACTGTGTGCAGTAAACAGGCTGATAACACTACTATTGCTTAACCATAAAACACCAGACAAAGGTATGGAGAATATATATCAAACACTTATGCAACTACCTCTCTTTCAAGGAGTGAGCAGAAGCAAATTATTGGAATTGGTTGAGAAAACCCGATTTCACTTTCTCAAGTATGAAGAGGGAGAGAAAGTAATAGCACGCTCAGAATCTTGCAGCCATCTTAAATTTCTGCTATCGGGTAGCTTGCGTAGTGAGATGAATACGTATGACGGAAAGGTAAAACTCACGCAGACACTCCATGCGCCCGACATTATTGCGCCCGACCACCTTTTTGGTCGCAGTACCCACTACCCTGCCAACTTTTATGCAGTGGGCTCGGTGGGTATGATGCAGATAGACAAGGCTACTTTTATGACCATTATGCAAGATGAGCCGATTTTTATGATAAATATGCTCAACATCTTGTCGCGCCGAAGCCAAAAGAGCAAAGAGACCATCTTGTCAATGAGCAGTGGCGACCTACGCGAAAGATTGTCGCATTGGATACTCAACCTCACCTCGCGCAATGCTACCAACATTCGCATCAATGCCCGTCAACGCGACTTGTACAGCTATTTCGGTGTGCAACGTACTGCCTTGCTCAACACGCTTGCCGAAATGAAACAAGAGAAGATAATAGACTACACAACCAACGAGGTCACCATTCTCGACCGCAGCTCGCTGCGAGACATATTGCTTGAAGGCATAGAATTTCTGGAGGAGTAATATACCACAGACTCCATCGACAACCTCTTATATCGATTTACAAACGCCCCTATGTAACCAATAACCGGCACATAGGGGCGTTTTGTACGTAGTAATTTATAACAGAATGCACTTTTTATTAACACAATTACATTATAATAAAAAAAAGACACTATCTTTGCAAATTGAGAAATTGTGGTCTCGAACAAAATAAAACGAAAATATATAATTTATGAAAAAAAGAGTATTACTCAGTGCTGCAACAGCTATGTGCATAGCACTACAAAGTATGGCATTACCAGCCGACAACACACCTCGTGTAGTAACCCAACCCGATGGCACAACGATTACAATTGTACTGCATGGCGATGAGTATGGAAGTTATATGACTACACTCGATGGCAAAATTGTGGAGCGCTGCGATGATGGTTTCTACCGCTATACACAATTGAGCAACGACCAATGTATAGCCACCAACATTATTGCAAGAGACAACAACACGCTCAACAGCGATGAGATGCAATATGTGCAACAAATAGATAGCGAGGCTATCAAGAGCCATATAAGTCGTAACGCTATGATGAAACGCGAGAAGATGAGTCTTGCCGCACGTCCCGAAGAAGCTCCCCTTCGCAAAATGGCACGTACCACAGCCGATGGTGAAGTGGCTAAAGTACGCGGTCTTGTTATCTTGGCAGAGTTTCAGGATGTAAAATTCAGCGAAAATGGTACAACCGAAAATATCTCGGCCTTGATGAACGAAGAGGGCAATGACTATATGGGCGCTATCGGCTCGGCTCGCGACTACTTTTTGGCGCAAAGTTTTGGCAAATTTGAACCTACATTCGATGTGATAGGCCCTGTAACCCTACCGGAAAATGAGGCTTACTATGGCGCTCCCGATCAAGGTATGAGCGGTGGTGATAGAGGAGATAGAGTTTTCCATCTTCCTTTGCACGCATGTGATGTCGCTGCCGAACAAAACTTGTGCAACTTTGCCGATTATGACTGCAATGGCGATGGTTATATCGACCTTGTATTTGTAGTATATGCCGGATATGCCGAGAGTAGCGGTGCTCCCAAGAATACTATTTGGCCTCACGCTGCATGGGCCGGTCAGACAACAGCAGCCAAAGAGCGCGAATATAACGGTGTGAAAGTAGATGCCTATGCTTGCACCTCGGAGCTTGCAGGTGTTGAAGGTACCGACTTATATGGTATTGGCGCTATTTGCCACGAGTTTAGCCACACACTCGGCTTGCCCGACTGGTATGATACTACCGGTGGAGCTGGTTTCGGTATGAACAAATGGAGTGTTATGGACCAGGGTTGTCACAATGCCGGAGGTCGTATCCCTTGCGGTTACAACGCCTATGAGCGTGAGTTCTGCGGTTGGATGAATTTTACCGAGCTTACCGAAGCTACAAGTGTAACAATGGAGAACGTAGCAACCTCGGCTACTGCCTACAAGGTTGTTGCCAACAACAATACCGACCGCTACTTTACATTCGAGACACGTGTTAAAGAGGGTTGGGATATGCACCTTCCTGCCGAGGGTATGCTCATTATAAAGGTTGACTATGATGCCGATGCTTGGGATATGCAAAATAACAAAGTAAACATTGCTGCCAAACGCCAACGTTTCCAATTTGTACCCGCCGATAACGATATCAGCACAAATAGCTTTGAGGGCGATTTGTGGCCCAATGGTGGTCAAAACGCCTTTACCGAATCGACAAGCCCCAGTATGAAGATACACCTTACAACCATCAAAGGCAAACCCGTTACCAACATTGCTTTCGATACAAATACCAAGATAGCATCGTTTGACTTTATGGGTGGTACCAATAGTGTAGAAGGTGTAACTGCCAACAGCGATGCAGCCTACTACAATGGCACAGAGATTGTTGTTCGCAACACCCATGCAACTGAAGCTTATGTATATGATATGCAAGGTATGTTGGTAGCTACAATAGCCGTAAATAATGGCGAGGCTACTTACCGTCCTGCAAGCAAAGGTCTATACGTAGTGCGTTGCAACGAGATTAGCAAGAAAGTGAGTGTACAATAAAAACATACCCCCAAAGAGATTGAATATAGAATGATGAAAAGAGTATATGCAACAATAATAGCAGTACTGACACTATGTAGTGTCGGTGCTGCACCTGCAAGATTGTCTAACCACATATACACACAGCCCGATGGCAGCCAAATAGTCTTGCGCTTGTGCGGTGATGAGCATTATCACTTTTATACTACCGAGAATGGCGATTTTGTATCGTTGTGTGATGATGGATATTATAGATTTACCACTCTCGATGCCGAGAATAATCTTGTAGCCGGAGATGTAAAGGTGAGCAATGAAATAAGTCTTGATGCCGATGTAAGAAAGGCCATTGCTCAACAACATTCTTTGGCCTATCAGGCTCGCCGCGAGATGAAGGCTCAACGTATCACCTCACGCCGATCTCCTATGCGCACAGCAAGCGAGGCTGCAGCAGAGACCGATAAGGATGTGAAAGGTTTGGTTTTGTTGGTAGAATTTAAGGACAAGAAATTCACTGTACCGCAAAGTACAATGAACGATATGATGAACAAAGAGGGCTACACAGACGATAATGGTTCGATCGGCTCGGCTCGCGATTACTTCATTGCCCAAAGTTATGGTAAATTTAAGCCCGACTTTGATGTGATAGGCCCTATAACTCTCTCGAATAACCTATCGTACTACGGCCGAAACGACTCAAGAGGAAATGATTTGCGTCCCGACGAAATGGTATCGGAAGCCTGCGAAATAGCCAGTGAAAATGGTCTTGTAAATATGTCCGATTATGACCTCAATAGTGATGGATGGGTAGACCTTGTATATGTAATCTATGCCGGCCATGGCGAAAATGTAGCGGGGGCTGAAGCCGATTGCGTTTGGCCCCATGCGTGGTATATTTACCAAGGAGCCAGACGTACTGTAATCATAGATGGTGTGCAACTCGATGCTTATGCTTGCTCGAACGAATTGGCGCAATATTCAAGTGACGAGCCCGATGGCATTGGTACTTTCTGTCACGAATATAGTCACACATTGGGCTTGCCCGACTGGTATGATATAGACTATTCGGGCGGTATGGGTATGAGTTACTGGAGTATTATGGATAGCGGTTGCTATGCCGAGGATAGTTTTGTACCCATCAACTACAATGCTTATGAGCGCTGGTTCTGCGGATGGTTGGAATTGCGAGAGCTCACTGAAGCTGCATCGATAACAATGTCCACTCTCAACAGCGATGAAAAAGCAGCCTATAAAATTTCATCGACCAATCCCAACCAATATATTACCTTGGAGTGTCGCGACCAAAGCGGATGGGATAAAGGACTACCGGCCGAAGGTTTGATGGTCGTTGCAGTGGATTACGATGAAAATGTGTGGTTGAAGAATGCCCCTAATGACAATCCCTCACGACAACGCTTCCAATTGATTCCTGCCGACAATAGATGGAATGAGCATACGCTTGCCGGCGACTTGTATCCCTATGGAAATAATACATCGCTGACATCGAGCAGTAGCCCTAAAATGAAAGTATTCACCACCACTATCAACGATAAACCTATTACCAATATCAGCTATAGCAATGGTTTTGCTTCGTTTGACTTCAAGGGTGGTAAAACAGTTGATGTAGATACACCTACAGCCACATCGGCCGGAAATATCACAGCCAACAGCTTCACAGCCTATTGGTCGCCGGTGAACAATGCCACATCATACAGCCTCTATGTAGAGCGCATTGAGGAGGAAGAAGAGATTGTTGACGAGAAAGTAGTTCTCGAAGAGGATTTCGCTTTGTTCACAGCTCCCGGCAGCACCGATATATCATCGAAACTCGATGAATATACCCAAGTACCCGGCTGGACAGGTAGCCGAATCTATTGCAGCAATGGCGAAATAAAGTTAGGCAGCAGTAAATATCAAGGTTCTATTAAAACGCCTGCTGTTGCAACAGAGGCCGAATATTTCATTCGATTTACAGCCTACTCTTACGATAGTAATGCCGAATCGGGTACACTCACTATCAAGTCGTACGGAACCAAGAATCTTAGTGGAAGTGTATCGATGAGTCAACTTCCTGCCGGTAAACCGTTAGAAATTATTTTACCTTGCACTAATGGTGGTAACGAGGTACAAATAGAACTATCAAGTACCGAACGTATATTTATCGACAACTTTAAAATTGAGAATGGAAAGCCCGAAGGTTATGCTCCCGGCAAAATTATAGTATGCGACAGAGAGAGACAATATATGATGCCTATGGCTACGATTACAACCGAAAGCTGTGTTTTCGATGGTATCGTTACTACCAACTATACTGTAAACAAGGTTGTCAGCGAGGTAAAAGAAGGTACATATATATATAAGGTAAAAGCACATACTGCCGAAGGTGAGAGCAACTGGTCGAACGCGATAAAGGTTGTCATACCGGGTAGTAATAGCGTGGAGTCAACAAAGACTACTCATACAGCCTACTCGGCTCATGGCACTATATATATAAAAGGTACAGCAGGAGATGTTGCCACAATCTACAATATGCAAGGCGTAAATGTTGCAACCATCACACTTACCGATGGTGCTGCCAACTACACTCCGCACACTACCGGCATCTATATCATACGATGTGGCGAAAGTGCAAAGAAAGTTGTTGTAGGCAAGTAACTTGCCGATATTAACCAGACAGAAAGAGGAGGATGTCTCAATGATATGAGATTTCCTCCTCTTTTATATGCTGCTGCCAGAGTGAGAATGAGGGTGTATTACACTCTATACTCCATTATATAATCGTTCATGTAAAAGTCGTTACCTATGTGATGGTCGCGGGTATCTACAATAACAAATCCCATGTGCCTATAGAAATCGACAGCCGGATTGGAGCGATTGACAAATAGTTCTACAACAATGTTGTTGCAAAGCTGCATTGAGGCCTCACGCCGGCGTATCCATTCTACCCCCTGCTCTATCATATACCGCCCTACTCCACAACCATGTACCTCGCGGCGTGCATATATTTTCTGAAAGTTGTATCGTCCTTGTCCCAATGGCTCGATAGAGATATAGGCACAAGGCACGTCATTGCGATATATGATAAGAAATTGGTGATGCTTCTGACACATCTGTTCCGTAAGATTTGTATGACTATACATCATATCAAACATATAGTCTATTTGCTCGGGAGAGAGTATAGAGGCATAAGTCTCTTGCCAGAGCCCATCGGCCAATGAGCGAATAAGCTCAACATCTTGTAAGGTCGCTTCGCGAAAAGTAAGCATAGTATATTATAAATTAAATTTTTCAAAATGTTACGTGCAAACCTACCCGCAATCCACGAATGTCGGCTCCGGGAGC
>JAFZDG010000319.1 GCA_017561285.1 Bacteroidaceae bacterium | reverse complement strand
TATATCAATGTGGTTGATCTTGCCAAGGCTCACGTTATAGCGATGAATCGTATGATCGAAAAGAAATCGGACGAGGCTGTAGAGGTGTTCAACCTGGGTACCGGTCGTGGAGTATCGGTGCTTGAGCTTATCAATTCATTTGAGCGTGCTACCGGTGTGCCGGTTCCCCACAAAATCGTAGGTCGTCGCGAAGGTGATATAGAGCAAGTATGGGCCAACCCCGATCGTGCCAACAATGTATTGGGATGGACTGCTGTAGAAACACTCGATGATACACTTGCATCGGCATGGAATTGGCAAGTAAAACTCCGCGAGAGAGGTATAATGTAATGGTGTAAATACAACATATAATTATAAATAGTGGTTTTATTGTTACATAGGGCAGTAAAACCACTATTTTTATGATAATTCTTTTTACCTTTGCACTATGCAAGTAGTTTACGAAGATAATCATATAATCATAGTCAATAAGACTTGTCGTGAGATAGTGCAAGGCGACAAGACCGGTGATACACCGCTGAGCGAAATAGTAAAAGATTGGCTCAAAAAGAAGTATAATAAACCCGGCAATGTTTTTGTAGGGGTAACACACCGCCTCGATCGCCCTGTGAGCGGACTTGTTATTATGGCCAAGACAAGCAAGGCATTGTCGCGCCTCAATGAGATGTTTCGTACCGGCAAGGTAAAGAAGACCTATTGGGCTATTGTAAAAAATACCCCACCCCAACCGCAAGATACACTTGTTCATTACCTCACCCGCAACGAGAAGAACAACAAATCTACCGCCTACAATTCGCCGCGCAACGGAGCGCAACGTGCCGAGCTCGACTATCGTCTTATTGCTACAGGCGATAACTATCGTCTGCTCGAGATCGATCTCAAGACCGGTCGTCATCACCAGATACGTTGTCAGTTGTCGAAGATGGGTTGCCCCATCAAAGGCGATCTTAAGTATGGTGCAGAGCGTTCGAATCCCGATGGAGGAATATCGCTACACGCTCGCCGAGTGCAGTTTGAACATCCTGTATCGCACAATATCATAGATATCACAGCTCCCGTACCCGACGATGCGTTGTGGAAAGCCCTTGCCAACATAGCCGAGTGATGTAATACATATATCGTTGTGCATAGCTTGTGCTTTGGATGTGTGGTATAATGATTGATATTATAATAATTATATGTGCTTTTTTCACACAATGTGTGTAAAAAAGTTGTTTTTTGAGAAAATTGAAATTTTAACATCGTAATACTTGTATTTTTCATTTCTAAACACTATCTTTGTCGTAACATTGATGAGTAAGATATTGGGTCGCACTCAAGTAGATTGGGAAACTCATCAAATTATATGAAATACCGAGACAAGCTTTGCGTTCTAATGGCGGGCCACAACTCTTAGGAGTATGCTTAGCACGGTGGATTACAAAGGAGCGGAAGCACTCAAATCCTGTCAGTCGGAGTTTCATCGCATCCTTCGGTGTGACCCTTTTTTATAAGTGAGGCTGTTTTAAAACGTTCGTTTTAGACAGCCTTATTTCTTTACCTAAAAAATGTAAAGGAATTGTCCGTTTTTTATCTCAAATAGCTATCTTTGCACAGTATGCATATATAGTGTTGTCGTATATAATAGTTTAGAGGTGTAATGCCATGAAAAAGAGTCTTATATTGTGTATATTATTGTTGATTTGTTATTTGAGCGTATATGCAAATCAGATTGATGAGGCTCGGGCTATCACTATAGCCTATGAATTTATGAGTGGCAATGGCGGCTCTATGCAGCGAGCACCTCTTTCGATATCCAATAGCCTCACTCTATCTCACACCGTTAGCAATGCCGATGGCAATCTGCTATATGTTTTCAACAGAGGTGATAGCAATGGTTATGTTATAGTTGCCGGTGATGATGCTGTAAGTAACCAGGTGCTGGGATATAGCGATGATGGAAGCTTTGACTTTGATAACATCCCTCCGGCTATGCGCGGTTGGATGAATGGATATGCCTGCGAAATAGCTCAATATCGTGCAATGGCTGCAGCCGATGCAATAGTACCTTATCGCACCACATTCGACAAAGATGTAGCCCCCCTCACTCAGGCGCGTTGGGGACAAGAAGCTCCATATAATCAGTATTGCCCTTCGTATGCAGGCAAATATAGTGCTACCGGATGTGTGGCAACAGCTATGGCG
>JAFZDG010000318.1 GCA_017561285.1 Bacteroidaceae bacterium | reverse complement strand
CATTGAGCATCTTTGTCCTCATAGGGCACTTGCATTATGGTCTTTTGCACCTTACCAAAAATCTCTTGAATAGCACCCGATCCCAATGCACGCTCACGATAGATAAACTCCTCGGCCGGTTGTGCATGAAGTTTTACACACGACAATCCGGCACCCTCTTGTCCTCGGTTGTGCTGCTTCTCCATAAGAAGCATCAATTTATTAAGACCGTACAAGTATGTACCATATTTCTCTTTGTAGTACGACAGGGGCTTTAGCAATCTTACAAGCGCTATACCGCATTCGTGTTTGAGAGGCTCTGACATATATTTATGAATTAGCTGTGTTGTATAAAGTAATGTGCAAAAATAATATTTTTATTCTTTTTATAACGTATCGATATGTACTTTTTTTAACTTTACAAAAAATGTTGTCGATAACTATCTAATTCATAGAACGGTTATCGACAACACAATATACGTCTTATTTTATGAAAAGCAGCTCACGATACTTGGGCAACGGCCAAATCTCGTTGTCTATCATCAACTCGAGTTTATCTACATGATAACGTATCTCTTCCATATAAGGCTCTACGCAATCATGGTAAGCAATAGCTTTTTCGCGCTCGTTCTCAATGCGGTTGGCAACTTTTCGTGCCTCGACCATTGCATTGGCCTGCTCTTTGATGGCGTGCATATGAAGGGCTATCTTCTCTATCTCCTCCATATCTTTTGCAGCTATAGCCTCAACCTTATCGGCCGGGAAAAGATTTTTTATTTTAAACACATTATCAATGAGTATCGATTGGTATCTCGTAGCAACCGGAATGATGTGATTCATAACCAAGTCACCGAGCACACGAGCCTCTATTTGTATTTTCTTGGTATATAACTCCCACTTCACTTCATTGCGTGCCAAAAGTTCGGAATGTGTCATCACACCGGCTTTGGCAAACATCTCGACTGTGGCAGGAGTCAAATAGTTGTCATACATTAGCGGAGCAGATGTTTCGCAATCGAGACCTCGGCGTGCAGCCTCTTCCTTCCACTCATCACTGTAACCATTCCCATCGAAATGGATAGGACGACTCTCTATAAGCAACTTTTGCACCTCGGCAAATATTGCCTCTTCTTTACTCTCGCCTTGCGCTATGCGACTATCGACACTCTCTTTAAACTCCATCAACTGGCAAGCCACTGCAGCATTGATTACAATCATAGCCGATGCACTATTGGCCGATGAGCCAAGCGCTCTAAATTCAAAGCGATTACCGGTAAATGCAAATGGAGAAGTACGGTTGCGATCGGTATTATCAAGTAGCAATTCGGGTACTTGGAATACGTGCAAGTCCAACTCGCTCTTAGATGCCAAACTGAGCACCTCTCGCGAAGGCGATTGAATAATTTTCTCGACCAACTCACCTATTTGTCGTCCCAAAAATATCGACACAATGGCAGGTGGAGCCTCATTGGCACCCAAACGATGTTGATTGGTGGCCGATATAATAGAGGCCTTGAGCAATCCATTATATTTATGTACGGTAGCCATTACATTGGCTACAAATGTAATAAATTGCAAGTTTGCCATAGGGGTTTTACCCGGAGCAAAGAGTTGTACACCCGTATCGGTTCCCAACGACCAGTTATTGTGTTTGCCCGAGCCATTGACTCCTTTGAATGGTTTCTCATGCAACAGCACGCGGAATTTGTGACGGCGGGCAACATTATTCATCACAGTCATTAATTGCAAATTGTGATCGTTGGCAAGATTTACCTCCTCGTATATAGGGGCAACCTCATATTGATTGGGAGCAACCTCATTGTGCCGCGTCTTACAAGGAATGCCCAACTTATGACACTCTATCTCAAAATCACGCATAAACGCCTCCACACGCAACGGTATGGATCCGAAATAGTGATCTTCGAGTTGTTGATTTTTGGCACTTTCGTGTCCCATCAGCGTTCGGCCCGTAAGCATTAAGTCGGCCCGACAATTGTACAACGCCTCATCGACCAAAAAATACTCTTGTTCCCAACCCAAATAGGCCGTAACACGCTTGACATTCTCATCGAAATATTGACATACAGCCGTTGCTGCCTTATTGACACTGTTGAGTGCTTTGAGCAGAGGGGTT
>JAFZDG010000317.1 GCA_017561285.1 Bacteroidaceae bacterium | reverse complement strand
GGTGTGTCGTGAGTGCTGTAGGGGTGTCGCAACGGTGTGCTGTGAGGCATAAATAATCCCCCCAAAATGCCCTAAAAAGCCCTCTGATGAAGTGTTAAAAGGGGGCAAAAATGGCCAAAATGGCGTGACAAACGATGCGTTGCGATGTGTTTTGTTTAAATAGTTGAAAATGTGGTATTTGTATTTTTAAAATTGCCCCCTTTCGGCGAAAATGTGGCGAAATAGACTATGCACAAAAATATAAAAAGTGTGCAATCGAGAAATGTGTGAAAAAAGGTTAAAGGGGGCAAAAGGGGGCAAAAATTGTGCAAATAGGTTAGTTTTTACGTACATCGAAAATAGAGTCTTAAAGGGGAGGTAAATACATAGAAATGCAAAATTTGCAATTTTCATCCGTCTAATTTTGCGTTTTTCAAAAACGTTATAAGATGGAGCACAACCGCCTTGTAGGTGCGTGTATGGCGGTTTTGTGGTTGAAAAATGTGTTAAAATAGTGTTAAATGGGTGTTTTGGGGTGTTTTGTTAACAATTTTTTAACGACACAGATATTGCTTACACAAGGATGTCGTAACGCGTCGTTACGACATACACCTTACGCAGATACGCACAATGCGTATTTTTTTGTACCTTTACACACAAAACACCGAGTGGTGTGAGTTATTTAACCAATCTATGTGCTAATGAAGAGAGAGCTGTATGCTAAGATGTGTGCGTTGTCGGATATTGCCGGCAACGATGTGCGAGCAGTGATCGCCCGCGCGTGTGGTGAGGATGTCGCCTCCGAGTTGCAATCCCTTGTTTTGGACGGATCGTTGAGTGCCGAGGAGCTTCTTGCCGATGTGATACGGCAATATTACGCCGTACAAGCCGGCTGGCTGATGAGCGGGAAGCGGTGAAAGCCGGAAGGCCTCACAGGGCTAAAGAGACACCCCCAGAGAGAGGTGTGAGACAGCAAGCAGTGCGCCCATCGGCGCGCTGCTTGCTGTATTGTTAGGTAGAGGAAGAGCGTTAAGGGGGGGCAAGGGAAACCCATCGGGGTAAAAAACACCCCCGGATACATTCACATGCATACCGGAGGTAAAAATGAAAAATCTAAAATCATTAAGTGTCTGGAATTATTGTACATTGATTCGCAAAAGTCCCACGATGCGGAATACACGAATGATTTCCTCACGCGCAATAACGAAGTCGGGGTATTTTTCCGGGTTGTAAGATCGAGCCAAGAATCCATCGGGATGATTGTACAGGAGGCGTGTGACAAGTCCGTTGGTATTGGTATCGACCGAGTAGGGATCGCCCGGGACAATGCGCTCACACCCTACAGGGTACGCCGCCAGCGCCAGCATATCGCCTGCGCAGATACTTGGCTCCATAGCTTTAGTTTTGATGCGGTAGAATGCTGTTGAGTCGGGGAACTGTTGCACTACGGGGGCTGTTTCAATATTATTCTCGTTCTCGCTGATGTACTGATATACATCTATAGAAGGTGCATTGACAATCTTGGCAGGGATAACCGGCAGTTCTTGTACTTTGACCGGTTCGCCATCTACTGAGGTAGTGGAATCATTGGGTGGTATAATTGTATTACATATATTATGCATATTGCTTACATCTTTAGGCGTTGATGTATTTAGCATTTTACCCACACCCGTTAACAACCAACTTGCTGATACTTCGGGGAATTTTTCAAAAATTAATTCGGCATTAAATGTATCTCTTGTGAGCCAAGAACCTATAGTTTGTGGTGTTACTCCAAGAAGCTGCGCAAATTGCGTTTTGTTACCGTGTGTATAATGCTTTATAAGCATATTAACCATCTCAGATTTCTTCATAATTCAGCAGTAAATTAAAAATATTGAGTAAATTTTTACTCATTTTATTTGCACGTATCAATATTGTGCGTATATTTGCGATGTGATTCCTAATAAACAACGCAAATATAACGAAAAAGTTGGTGTGTGTATTGTGTAGGAGTTGCAAAAAAAGTGAAAACAAAAAACGCAAACATACTATGGAATTGGGTAATGGCTTTTGGGCAGAAGAAAATCAAGTGGTAGTTGATAAAGCGGTTCGCCGACTACAAGAGGCGCAAGTTCGCCTGCAACGGTCGATAGAAAGCTTGAGTAAGAACCATGATCAACTATTTCGGCACAGTTCTGAATACTACTCAGGAATTGTGCTGTTATGCGAGCAATATGATATGCTGCGAAGCGAAATAGCAGAGCCTGTGGGTGAGCAGTGTATTTCTTTGCGTTGCGCCGAGAAGGAGGTAGCGAGATATATCGCAGAATGTCTTGGATGTTTTGGGCAACAAACTGATGATATTGAGTATATCCAATCGCTTGTAGCTGATTATAGAGTTGTTGTTTGTCTTCCGGGTGGAAAGTACAGCCTATCTCTTGATAGACTTTGTCGGATTTTAGAAGATAATTTCGCAGAGACATCGTTGTACAGAATGATAAGGTTATTTACTATGGGTAGTCTAAAATACGAGCCAAAGGTAATAACATTATAATAAATAAGAAAGAGTAATAGCGTTTTTCATGTATGTGTTAAGATTGAAGAGACAACACGAACGATATAAAGAGTAGATTTCTTCATACAGTAGGATTTTCAATCCACGAAGGTAATGCAAATTATCGGCGTGAACCCCTCGGAGGTGCGAGAGTATATCCGAGGTTTTAAAGATAGAACAACAAGAACCCCATAAGGGGCCAACCAGATAAACTAACCAAAAAAATGAAAAAAGAGTACACTGCGGAGATCTACCGCGAAGATGGGGAAGTGAAGCGCATAGGAGTGCTTGCTAACCCGGAACACCTTGAGATGGTCGCCCTCCATTTATTGGGCACCGATGGTGCGTACGCCGGCGTGCGCTTCCTACGCGAGGAGATGAAACCTCAAGTAGTAGAAGTGCTGCATTATAGGAGGAAGGACGGTATGATCCGGGCAGTGTGGAGAGAGTAAGATATACCCACCCGCAGGTAAGTGTTAAGTATTAAGTGTTCTAAGCTGTTTTTGTGGGTAGTACCTGTGGGTGGGCACGATACAATCAAGTGTTAGTTTCATATTTCGATAAAGAGGGAAGTTGTTGTGAAACAACGCACCTTGCTGCCAAAGCGTTGGCAGAATCAATTGTAAACTTTGTGTTTGTTTGATGATTCCTAATGGAATGTACCCCGCTTCGCCGGGAGGCGCAGCGGGGATTTTAAAGAAGAGCGATTATAAACCTAAATATTAACCATTAAAAAACAACAGACAATGGAACAAGACAGTAAAATTACATGGGAAAGCCCCGTAGAGAGTGCAGAGCAAATGCTAAGTGAGCAAGCAGCTCGTAATGAGTGGCTTGCGGAATTACGCAAGCAGCTTGCCGAAAGCGAGGAAAATGCTCGCGAGATGATATGCAAAATGGACGATGAAGAGGTAATAAAACTTGCCGATATGTGCCTTGACGAGATGGAACTTCGAGATTACAGCGTATTGCGCATGTGTGTGAATCTTAGGAACGGAAGTTTATTCTATATGCTTGATGTTACCGGCTACTCCCGAGAAATCGCATCAATGTTGATGTATTTGAGCGTGAAGAAAGAGCTATTTGCAAAATGTGTACTGGCTGTTGCCAAAGGCTTACAAGATCGCAAAGAAGAGTTTGTTGCTGCGATAGAAGAAGACGAGGAAGAGTAATACAAACCTTAAAAATAGTAGACAATGGAAGAAAAGAATATTTTTATGAATGCAGAAGGTGCATTCAAGGCTATTGAGGATGCCGTTAGATATCTTGGTGATAACGGCTATGTGGAAGGCTTATTGGTGCTTGGAGCTACAGAGAAAAGCGGTGTTGGTAGAATGATGCAAGTGTTCGCCGGTACGGAATTGAATGTTGCAGCAAATCTGATTATGGCGGCCCAAAAATGCGAGGCTGTAAAGGATGTAATCGAGAAAGTAGGCAGAATCATTGAAGAAAAATGGGAAGAATGCGAAGCCGTAATGGCGAATGAGTGTGAATTACAAGAGGAGGCAGCCGATGAGTAAGAAGGTATATATCAGTGGGCCCATCAGCGGATATGACCTTGCGGAGCGGAAGGAGGCATTTGCCTCCGCCGCCAACCGCTTCAGACGGCAAGGCTATTATGTAGTAAATCCGATGGAGATACAACTACCCAAAGATGCGAGCTGGAGCGACCACATGAGAGCCGACATACGAGCTATGATGGATTGCGATATCATCTATATGCTGAGTGGCTGGCACGCCAGCCGAGGCGCAATAATCGAGCGCAACCTTGCCGAAGAGTTGGGGATGAAGGTGATGCTGGAGAGGCATTAGAGCCGGGTTAAATAAGAATTAAACAACCATTAAAAACAGACAGATATGAGTTCAGAAGTTATATACGTAGCGAAGGGTGCTGTAACAGCCATTGCGAAAGAGTTGGGATGTTGCACGATGACCGTATGTCACGCCTTGAAAGGCAGAGGCAAAGGCCACAGTAAATTGAAAAAGATGATACGCCGCATCGCTCGAGAACGCTATGCCGGCAGCGACCAGCGCAAGGAGGTGAAGCGAGGCGAGCGCATTGTTGTGCCACAGGGAGCCAACATCGCCATCGCCATGAATATGGGTGTAAACATCGTCACTGTGCGCAAAGCATTGAAAGGATATGCCAACACCGCCCTTGCCCGGAGAATCAGAGAAGAAGCCTTGAAAAACTTTGGCGGCAAGCGAGTCGATGCCGAAGGTAAATTCCTCGATGGTGTAAGCTTCTGGGGCGACACCATGGTACAGAAATTCGGTAACGGTATAGAACTTGTCGCCAATCGCCGTACGGGTGAAGTCAAAATCTATCGCAAGAAGAACCTTATCGACAGTGCTCTCGATCCATCTATAGAGGTGTTGATGGCGATGCAAGAGAAGGCAATGCGAATGGCAGAGGAGAAAGAAACAGAGAAGGCATAATAGATATAGCTATGTTAACACAACAACAGATAGAGCGTATTGTATCGGCGATAGCCGAGCAGCGACACAATTACGAAAGCGATGGCAAGCACGCCACCGCGATAGGCGTGAGCGACACCGCCTACTCCTTCATCAAAAGCGGGCAGTACAATAAGATAGCCGAGAAGAACTGGCTGCGCATAGCGAGAGAGATCGGTGTGCAACTCGATGGCGAAGCCTGGAAGGCCGCCAAGACCGCCACCTATCTCTACATCACCGCCCAGCTCGAAGCGTGTCAGAGAGGCCATATCAACAAGGCCTTTTGCGATCTACCCGATATCGGCAAGACCTTCACCGCCACATTATACGCCAAGACGCACAAGAATGTAGCCCTGATCGATTGCAGCGTGTATAGAACCAGGAACCGGCTTATCCGCCGCATTGCCCGACAACTCGGCATCGAGGCAGAGGGAGCCTTCTACAAAGTACGTGACAATATGGTAGAAGCCTTGAAAACCTTGAAAGATCCATTAGTCATCCTTGACGAAGCCGGTGACATCTCGATGGATGCCCTGCGAGAGTTGAAAGGGTTGATGAACGAGACCGGCGATGCCTGTGCGTGGTATTTTATGGGCGCCGACGGATTCAGAAGCCTGTATGAGCGCAGTATCCGCTGTGAGCGATTGGGGTTCGCCGAGATGTTCAGCCGTATGGGCGGTGAGTTCCTGAACCTCACGAACAACAGAGAGTTAGCCGCCTCGGTAGATGAGTTCAAGCGACAACAAGTCGCTGCCGTGGCGAGCCTGAACTTCGCCGGCGAAGAGCGCAGGAAAGTAGAAGCCAAAGCCGCCGGCAGTTTGCGTTCGTTGAGAAACTCCTATAGAAAAGTAGCCTTATGAGACAGAGAAGTGTAAGAGCCATTATGAGATATCGCCCCAAGTCGTATCGGTTCACCGGTGAATGGTTAGAAAATTTCGGCACACCCGAGGTTGGCAGTAAATGGTTGGTATGGGGCCCCAGCGCCAGCGGTAAGAGCAGCTTTGTGATGCAGCTGGCCAAGTACATGACACAGTTCGGCCGAGTGATGTATGTAGCCGATGAAGAGGGTATCAACGCCAAGTCGTTGCAGATACGCCTTGACCGGCACGAGATGCACAAGTGTGGACACCGATTTGTCGTGGCCGATGAGACCAGTTTGGCCGACCTCATAGCCGTGATGAGCAATCCGAGAAGTGCATCTATCTATATCTTCGACAGTTGGCAGACGATGAACTTCACGTACGAGCAATTCAGAGGTCTGTGTAAGCGCTTCCCCAAGAAGACGATGATATGGGTGAGTAGAGAAGAGCGAGGCGAGCCGATGGGCAACAGTGCCCGAAAAGCCAAGTACGACTGCGATGTAAAAATATATGTGAAAGGCTACGCCGCCAAGTGTTTAGGCCGATTTACCCCCGAAGCCGGCAAAGAGTATGTGATATGGCAAGAGGGGTACGTAAACTTAGGTAAAGGAATATAAATAAATCATTAAAAAAACGCAATTATGATAGAAATCATCAACAGCCTCGGCGAATGGGAGGCATATGTAAACAACACCTTGTACGCCAGCGCAAAAAACTTGAAAGCCCTGATGGCCTACTTGAACGCCCATGTGCCCGAGTTGGAGCAGCGCATTACCATCAATTTTGAGGATACCGAGTGCGATTATTAATAACTGAGTAGTTGTTATCATCATGCAATATCACGAAGGAGAGTTGTGTGTCAGCGTAGCAGAGCTTGTTAAAGGAGCAAACCCCATTATGAG
>JAFZDG010000316.1 GCA_017561285.1 Bacteroidaceae bacterium | reverse complement strand
GTGGCCAGTGTATGCTGAAGTCCATCTGCGAGGAGTTCGGTTTTGATTCTCTGGGCTATCAGAGTCTGGAGGGTATGACTACTTCTTTGAGCAAAAGAAGAAAGCTTTGTCGTCAAATCGTGAAATCGAGAATGCCAACTTGCAAGCCAAGCTCAAAGTAGTGGAAGCTCTCAAAGCCATAGACGAGACCGTTACCGATGAGGTAGCTCGTGCTGCAATGAAAGAGGCCATCGCTCAATGGAACGCCATAGGTCACGTACCTTTCCGCGAGAAAGACAAATTGTACAAAGAGTACCAAAAGGCGCTCGATGCATTGCACACTCGCTTCAACGCCAACCGCAACCGCAGTCGCATGGACAACTTCAGCAACTCTTTGCAACAACTTGCCGAGGGCAATACCGACCGCTTGTATCGCGAACGCGAGAAACTGGCTCGAAGCTACGAAATGAAGAAAAACGAAATTCAAACCTACGAGAACAACAAAGGTTTCTTATCGCTCTCATCTTCACGTGCCGAAAGCTTGGTTCAAGAGCTCGACCGCAAGATAAAGAAACTGCACGAAGAGATGAACTTGATTGTGCAGAAAATAGAAATGATAGACGCAAAATTGAAATAAGCAATAACGATTGTGTGTCAGACTTAGGTTATTGGATACACACGCGCATAAGTAGAGCCACAACCATGTGGCTCATACTTTGGGCGGTGTTACGACACACAACCATCATCATTTGCTCTATCTTCGCTACATCGTTGTTACATAGGTTCACAACCCACGTTCACAACCTACATCTTCTCAATACTATTTAAACGCACTTAGCATGGCCTCAAGAGGTAAATACGGCAAATACTTAAGAAGTTTGATTGTAATAGGCGACTATGTTTGCATCAACATAGCATATCTTATTGTTTGCGCTATATTTAACTTCAACCCCGATTTATACAACTACCTGGTATGTTTCTTTATCAACCTTGCCTACATACCGGTGCTATCATTGTTCTCACAAATACACAACCAACGCATCGTATATGCCAATGATGTTGTAATCTCGGCTCTCGAATCTACCATATCACACGCCATTATGTTTGTTGCACTATTGTTCTTCTCCAACAATATCGACAAAGTATGGACCAAGCAGATCGTATTGCTATACCTCATTATGGTCGTTATCATACCCATTTGGTGGATAACTGCGCGTAAAATACTGAAGATGTTTCGTAGCAAAGGATATAACTTTCGCAAGGTTATCATCGTGGGTTATGGTCGCACCGGTAAGATTATGGAACAGGAGTTGCAATCGGATGCCGGATATGGATACAAAATCATAGGCATATTTGACGACAAGAAGGAGATAGCCAACCAAACACCTCACTACAAAGGCTCTACAGCCGATGTAGCCCATTTTGCAACACTCAACAACGTAGACGAAATATACTGCGCATTGCCCACTGTCGAGGAGGAAAAGATTATGGCTCTCACCCGTTTTGCCGAGAAAAATGCCATACACTTCTACATCATACCCAGTATGACACCCTACCTGCATCGCCGCCTACACTACGATAGCATAGGCAATGTACCTATCTTGAGTATCAGGCCCGAGCCACTCGAAAATCCTATCAACAGCGCATTGAAGCGTTGTTTCGATATACTCTTCTCGGGGCTGTTCTTAATCTTCTTTCCGCTTATACTCATCCCCGTTGCCATTGCCGTAAAGACATCATCGCCCGGACCGGTTTTCTTCAAGCAGAAACGCACCGGATTGCGTGGCAAAGAGTTCTATTGCTACAAATTCCGCACCATGCGTGTCAACGACAAAAGCGACCAGCAACAAGCTACCAAAGACGATCCCCGCAAAACCAAAGTGGGCGATTTCTTGCGCAAAACCAACATCGATGAGTTGCCTCAATTCTGGAATGTTTTCAAGGGCGATATGTCGGTCGTTGGTCCTCGTCCTCATATGATCAAGCACACCGAAGACTACTCGAAACTGATAGACACCTATATGTTGCGCCACTTGGTTAAACCCGGCATTACCGGCTGGGCACAAGTAAACGGCTATCGTGGCGAGACAAAAGAGTTGTGGCAAATGGCTAAGCGTGTGCAATACGATGTGTGGTATATTGAGAATTGGGACTTCTTTCTCGATTTGAAAATCATATACCTTACCATAGCCAACACGCTGCGCGGCGAGAAAAATGCCTATTGACAATACAACGTCAGCAGGTAACCTATACACACCGCCACTCATCACACAGCTATGAAAAGACCGTTTCACTACTTAGATTTGCCATCGCAACAGCGCATTATGGCCGGTCGCCAAAGGGTGGTTGTCACACGATATTGTCCTCCCGGACTATGCATCAATCTGTTTGGAAGGCTTGTTACTCGCAACGACAATTGGATAAGCGATGATGTCATCAATCACGAACTGATACACACCGCCCAACTGCGCGAGCTATGGATTGTTCCGTTCTACCTACTCTATCTTATCGAGTGGGTATGTAAGTTTGTGCGACATGGCAGTTGGAGCAAAGCCTACCGCAACATCTCTTTCGAGCGCGAAGCATATACCTATGGCGATGACCGCCAATATCTCGACCATCGCACGCCTATGGCGTGGATAAAATATCTGTAGAATACACCACCCCATCTCTGCCGATGCGTATCTCGGCAAATTACCGTCAAATCGTGGTGCGAAGCACTTCGCCTTCGCTTCGC
>JAFZDG010000029.1 GCA_017561285.1 Bacteroidaceae bacterium | reverse complement strand
ATATTATCAAGTTTACTTGAATATTTCACAAATAGATAAAAAAGCAGCTTCCCGCTGTCGGAAAGCTGCTTGTCTATTTTATTCTCTTATGACGATTAAGCTTGGAAGAGTTTACCAAATTCTTCGGTGCTTACTTCTTTCACTTCGAGTTTAACGGCATTCTTGATGGCGCCTTGAATCTTGTCTTCGGTAGCACGATCGATCAATTGAGCGCGAGACTCTTTCGACTTCATCATCTCTTGCGAGTAGTTCTCAAGGAGTTCTTCGGGCACATTACTCATACCATATTGAGCAAATTGTTGACGTGTTACATTGATTGCAATAGCCTTGAGGTCTTCTTCACCAACTTTCACCTCAAACACTTTAGCGATGTGCTCTTTGATGAGGTGCCATTTGAGGTCGGCTTCCATTTTGCCATACTCTTCGGCAATGTTCTCCTCAGTATATTTCTCATTAGTAGCAACCAACCAGCGTTTGAGGAACTCGGCGGGCAATTCAATCTCACCTACGGCAGCCTCAATAGCCTTGCGGGCATCGATACCAAAGCGATACTCGCTTTCGGGAACCAATTGCGAAGCAATCATCTCACGAATCTTTGCAGTGTACTCTTCTTCGCTTTTCACTGCATCTTTACCAAAGATACCATCGAAGAACTCTTGGTCGTGCTCGGCGGGTTGCAAGTGAGTAATCTCAGTAACTGTCATCTCAAAGTCGTTCTTCACCTCACCGGCAACCTCACGATCGATGTTGAGCATTGAAGCCAACTCACCCACTGAATCTTGGCAAGCAGCAGCGGGGTTGAATACAACTTTATCACCTACTTTTACGCCTTCAAATTTCTCTTTCTCGGCTTTGATGTATGCAGGCGAAAGGATAGTGCTTTCTACAACAATACCACCTTCTTTGGCTGCACCGTTTTCGAGCTCTACCATCGAACCTTTGATGAGGTCGCGCTCTTCCGATACTGCTTCTACTGTGATTTGTTTGCCTTGACGTTGACGGAACATCTCGTCTTGCTTAGCTACCATATCATCGCTTACTGCGATATTGTAGTAAGGTACAGTGATATTGTTGTCAATAGTTACGTTGATTTCGGGTGCAACTGCAATATCAAATTTGAAAGTAAAGTTCTCATCGTTCTCGATATCGATAGTTTGATCTTCGGCAGTCATAGGCTCACCGAGAATGTTCAACTTGTTATCGCTGATATAGTTGTAGAGCGACTCAGAGATAAGACGGTTTACTTCTTCTGCTTTAACAGCCTTACCAAACATTTTTACCAAAACACCGTAGGGCACGTGACCACGACGGAATCCGGGGATATTGGCGCGTTCGCCATATGCGCGGAGCGATTTTTTTACTCTGTCGGCATAGTCGGCTTTCTCAATTTCTATTGAGATTACCGCATTCAATTGATCAATGTTGCTGTGTGAAACGTTCATTTCGAGCGGATATTATTTAGTTAATATTTCTATTTTTATTACACAATCAACCCCTCGCAAGAGGGGTAATCGGTAAGAGAGTGCAAAATTAGTGCTTATCTTTCGATATTCAAACAATTATAGCACTTTTTTCACACCTTCTGGTGCGAAAAAAGTGCTATTTTGCTATAAAATTCTATTTAAAACGGATGTCACTCATGAGTTTTTCGTAAAATTCGTCCAACTCACGATCCATCTTTTCCCAGAACTCATCACCTATCATTATATTCTCTTGGTCGATGGTGAGCAGCTCGGCTTGAATATTCATCTCTTCATCTACAAGCAATAGCGAGAATGGCCCATTATACTCCATCTCGTTAAAGAGCGTAAAGATTGACTCTTCCCCTACAACCTCCTTGAGCAATGCGGTCAATTCAGACTCTACATTAGCGGCATCAACGTCGGCACGCCATTCGCTCCAAGCTGTCAAGAGTGTACTATACAACTCGTTATCGGCATCATCATATACAACAAACGATGCTTCTTCGCCATCTTTCACGCACACATACATATCACTCAATCGCATATCGAGAGAGCGAACTTTCATAAGCACATTGACGAATGCATCGTGCAATGATTGGCTTAGTATCTTTTGTGATGTTTTCATACAAATTCTATTTCATACAAAGGTACAATTTTTTTATCAATTGGCACAAAATATAGCATTCATTTTTATGATAAATATTTTTACGCTATCTTCGCAACAAGATTTTTTACCACAACACCCAAGAAATATTACGATGGACAATATCTTACCTATCAAGTTGCAAGGCATCGAAAACAAGCGTCCCATTATCATTGCCGGGCCATGTAGTGCCGAAAGTGAGGAGCAAACTCTCAGCACAGCATATCAATTGGCTCAAATGGGTATTAAAATATTTCGTGCCGGTATATGGAAACCTCGCACCAAACCCGGCTGCTTCGAAGGTGTGGGTGCTGTGGGACTACCCTGGCTTAGGCGTGTCAAAGAGGAAACCGGTATGCTTACCACCATCGAAGTAGCTACCACTCAACACGTAGAGGAAGCTCTCAAAGCCGGTATTGACATATTGTGGATAGGCGCAAGAACAACAGCCAGCCCATTTTCAATGCAACAAATTGCCGACTCTCTCAAAGGCGTTCAGATACCGGTATTGGTAAAAAATCCGGTCAATCCCGACTTGGATTTGTGGATAGGTGCTATCGAAAGACTTTACAATGCCGGACAACAACAAATTGGTGCCATTCATCGTGGATTTACATCGTATGGCAAGCACCTCTATCGCAACCTACCCCACTGGCACATCCCTATCGAGCTTCGTCGCCGCTTGCCCCAGATAACGCTGTTTGGCGATCCCAGCCACATTGGTGGCCGCCGCGATATGGTTGCCCCTCTGAGCCAGCAAGCTATGGACTTGGGGTACGATGGACTTATTATAGAGTCGCATTGCAACCCCGACAAGGCTTGGAGCGATGCTTCGCAACAAGTTACACCCGAAGATTTGAAAAACATATTATCAAACATAGTCGTGCGTGAGACTTGCTTGGTAACCGAAAAACTTGCCGAATTGCGCCGTCACATCGACAATCTCGACAACGAACTCATAAGTATCCTATCGGAACGTATGCGTGTGTCGCGCGAGATAGGTCACTACAAAAAGGAAAACAATATGCCTATTTTGCAAGCCAATCGTTACGATGAAATACTGACCAAACGCATTGCCCAAGCCATAGAGTTGGGTATGAGCCAAGAATTTATAAAGTCTATTTTGGAAGCCATCCACGAAGAGTCGGTGCAACAACAAGTAAAAATAATCAACAAAGCATAGCATTATTACCAACCAAAATAGAAACAACGCCCTTAAGCTTCGACAAACTTAAGGGCGTTGCTATTACCATAATATGCTATTTATCAGATAGCCACCTTGCCACTCTGATTACCCACACATACTATATATATACCTTGAGGTAATTTTATCAGCTCTACTTGTGACGCTGTTGCGATATAGATAAGCGAACCGGCTGCACCGTAAATAGAGACTTGCGTATCTGTGGCTACACCATAAACCTTTATACTACCGTTTTGAACAGAAACTCGAAGGCTGTTTTCATCTTGCTCTATTTCATCTACAGCAGTATCATACTCACTCATTTTACCAAAATTGCGCCAATACTCAGCCGCAGCATACACCGATTGACAACCGACAGGTACATTTAATTGTGCTGTTTCGTAGATGGCATCAATAAACGTATTCTCATACAATACGGGAGGCTCTTCGGCTATAACATTAATGGTGCGAATACGGGGCGTGTTATCATAGGCATAATCGGCAATATTCTCTATATGATAACCAAAAGTAAGTTCGCGCAACTTGATACAGTTGGCAAAGGCATATTCTCCGATAGATGTCAGTGACAAAGGATATGAAACCACAGTCAACGCACTACATCCCATAAAAGCAAAATCCTCTATTGTTCGTATCTTGGCATCGTTACAAGTGAGTGTTTTCAGCTTGATACAGTTACTAAACATACTCTCAGCAAGCGCAATGTTACTGCCATTTATCTCAACATCGACCAGACTTCTCATATTACTAAAGGCACGATTACCCACACTCTTCAAATTTTCATTCAACACTACCGATGTTACTTTGTCGCAGAAAAAGAATGCACCCAAACCAAGTTTTTCGAGCGATTGGGGCAATGTAAGCGATGTAAGGCCTGTACAGTAATAGAATGCAAAGTCACCTATTTCACGCAAGTTTTCATTGAAATTAACTTCTGTAAGTCCGGTACAAAACTCAAAAGCATTCTTCTCTATGCGTGTAACAGTCTCCGGCACATTATATCGGCCCGACAATGTAGGCAGGGCCTCAACAATCACACTTTTGTCCTTACTGTATATTACCTTATTTACACAGCAATAACTTCGATTATTAGCATCTATATTGAGAGCCGACAAAGCAGTACATTTCATAAAGGCACCTTGACCTATCGTTGTTACCGAAGCCGGTATTTGGAGCGATGCCAACGAAAAACAATTGAAGAAAGCCATCTCGCCAATGGATAATACGCCCGAGGGTATTTCGATTGTTTGCAACTGTGTACAGAAATAGAAAGCCTTATCGCCTATAGATGTAATTGTTGCAGGAAGTGTAAGTTCGCGCAATCGTGTCGAAAGGCGAAATGCACTATCACCAATGCGTACCACTGTGTAGGTAATACCCTCATAGGTAACACTCTCAGGAATCGTATAACGAGTGCGATTATAAGCGTCATACTCACCCTCAACACCATCGCCATTGTGCGTTACTTCTACCTCATGGCCTGTGGGTAGTATGTTATAATATATTTTATCTACCGTAAAGTCGTATGCGCACACACTCACACACAACGACATCATCAATACTATAGATAGCAATACTCTTTTCATAACTTTTCTTTTCTTGTCTTATATTCTTTTATATCACATTATTCAACAGGGACAGCTACTACATACTTTTCAAGCCATTTACCCAATGTTTCATAAAACATATCGTGATAGGCAAAGGTTTCGCTCGATCCCCATCCATGGCCACCGGTAGGCACTACGTGCAACTCGGCCGGAACGTTATGATCTAACAACGACTTGTAATATCTGATACTATTCTCAACAGGTACGACAATATCATCCTGACTTACAATAATATAGGCAGGAGGAGTATTTTCTCTCACTCGCAACTCGTTTGAGTACAATGCAATATCTGTTTCTGAGGGTGTTTGTCCTATAATATTGGCACGAGACTCGGCATGTGTAAGCGTTGCATCCATAGTAATAACGGGATACAACAAAACTTGAAATGCAGGACGGGTATCGACACTGAAGTGTGTAGCGTGTGTAGAGGCCAAGTGACCACCGGCCGATGAGCCCATTACACCTATTCTGTCTGGATCGATATGATATTGCTCTGCGTGAGCCTTGATACCTCGCATACCACGCTCTACACTTTTAAGCGGCACTGTACATTGCCCGTATGGAAGCGCATAACTCACAACAAACACCGATATACCGTAACGATTGTAAAACTCGGCAAAATAACGACCTTCGTAGTCCATCGACTTCCAAGCATAGGCACCTCCCGGATATACCATAATGGCAGCACCATTGGGTTCATCGGCAAGATACATCTCCATAAAGTCATTGCTTGCGGTGTATGACGACTCCACCTTGTTGCCATCGAGATCGAGATACACAACAGCTTGCACTTGCGATACAAATGCAACAGCAAGCATCAATAACAGCAAATTTAATCTCTTCATATACGTATTATTTTTGATTTGTTTTATTTACCTTGTACAGACTACACAGATACAGTGTGCAATTCTTGCTATATTCCAATAGAGCGTGACACTGTAACGATCGATTCAATTAATACCTCCTATTTGTTTCAATATGCAAATATATATATAAAATCGTCAAAAAACAAATAGTCCGCCGCAAATGTGGCAGACTATTTGTCAAAGTATAAAACCTCTTTTTTACAAATCTAACATATATAAATTAATCGAAATGCACACGAGGATTCATTTGCGAAGGAGTGCGCCACTCAATATCATACTTCGATGCAAGAATCTCTTTTTTGATACTCCAAATTTCAAAGCACATACCCATACCATAAGGTTCTCCCTCCATACGGCGGTCAACCTCTTCGTTGACAGTATCAATAACCGTCTCATATGCTTCGGTGTAGACTACAGGATCTACTTTAAGATTGCCTGTATATGGATTATTCTCTATTTCGCGCACCATATCAGCACCCAACAGCGCCACAAACTCCTCTTTCAACGGGGCATACCACGTATCGCACTCCGATAGCGTCGCCAACGAGATAATATTTTCGGCAGCCTCTTTGAGCGTATCTTCATTGGGTTCTTTGCGACTCTTCTCAAAGCTATATTGCAGGCTGTACAGTTTCATCGACATTCGGGGATGTTCGTACAACACATAACACATTCTATCTATAACAGCCGCAATCATCTTGAGCGTTTCATCATCGTCAACAATAGCTCCTGTTAGCATATCGCATGTGTGTTGGGCAAGCGGAGTTATAAGCCACGATTTACGATTGCGAGCATAAGCTTCGGCCAACAAACTGTTGCACATCAACAAGTCGCTGGTATGGCAACCTTCATAGTTATCCTCAAGAAGCAATCGGCGCACTGTTTCGTAAACCGGCAAACTTACTCTGAAAGCATCATCGCTATACTCATCCAAGCCTTGATGCAAGGCTACAATTTGAGCTACTTTATCGTTTACACTCAAACTGTTGTCTTGTTCAATGGCTGCTATTTTTTCAATTACACTCATTATTTCTAAATTTTAAGATTTTACATTGATACCATTGCGCCACGTACATTTTCAAAGCGGGCATTCGACAAATCATCGGGGTTGATAAGGAAGTACATAACACCCTCATCCATAAATCGCAGACAGAAATCATCTGCCTCGTCCGAATCTACTTGCAGTAGCACCTTCCACCCTTCGCAAGGCTCTTCCCAGTCTTCCCAGGGCATAAAATCGGGGCGACCAAAGAGTTTGTTATGACAATCCGATGCATCCTCTTCCGCATATTCAAAAGTCATTTCGCGACAAGGTATGCACACCGGTTCGTCATTATCATCTACCAGAATACGTTGCTGCAAATTCTCAAATTGATCGGGAGCTACATATACAACTTTGGTTTCGCAAGCATCCCATACACCCTCTCCGGGCACTTCCGGATCGTCATAACCCAGAAAATAGTCGATGTGGGCAAAGAAAAGCAACAGACCTTCTTTGGGTAGGGCTGTGTCGTATGCACTCAAATCGGCCAAGTTGATTTGACAGATAAACTGCATTTCCCACGATTCGCCCTCACCATCTACATACTGCGGATATTCCATATCTGCGGGCAGGTCGGGCGAACCCCACCATTTGCTCTCTCCGAAACGGTCGTTATCGGCCACTTTATTATTATGTATCTTTATATGCATATCTTCTATTCTATTTTTCGTTATTACCATTATCTCTCAAACACCAATTCTCTATCAAATCTTTGCTTGAATTGAGGATGCGCCTTGCAGAGTTGCTCTATCTCAATGGGCGTTCCGGCAACAATGCACAACAAGTCGTCTTGATGTTGTTGCAGCAATGTTATCAGTTCGTCTATGGTAGCATCTATAAGTGCATCATTACAGCTATGCAACAGGTGTATGTCATCGATAAACAAGACACCTCCGAGCGCACTGTTAACAGCATTACGTACTTTCGAGCGGCACTTCTCTTCGCTGCTGCTAACCAAAGCCTTCGACCACACAGCTATCATTTTATGCTCGGGCATTACACCCAACTCATAGAATATATCGGCCAACAAGCGTGCTACAGTAGTGCGACCGGTGCAAGGATTACCAACAAACAGATATTTGCGCGGAAAGCGCGATGGATAACCAAGCATCTGCGTGCGCACACAGTCCATCTTTACAAAATCAACAATCTCATGCACTTCCCTCTTTACGGCATCAAGCCCTTCCATACGATCGAGCATCGCAAGGCATCGCAGCAATTCGCCCTCCTCTCGGTTGATCGAAAAGTCTATCTCTACCGCATGGCTTGCTGTACCACACTGACTGCAAAAGCGGTCTGTGTCGGCCAGAATGTTTCCACACTTGGTACACTTCATATTCATAGTAATCGTTTTTATGTTTACAACATTATGAATATGGCTCGGCAGGATCTACCGAGT
>JAFZDG010000315.1 GCA_017561285.1 Bacteroidaceae bacterium | reverse complement strand
GCCGGAGCCATTATACACGCCGTACACTCAAACGAGATGTCGGAGATGGGTGGATTGCGCAAGTATATGCCCATCACACACATCACATTCCTCATTGCGTGCTTGGCCATTGCCGGTATTCCTCCCTTCTCGGGATTCTTCAGTAAAGACGAGATTCTTACCGCTGTGATGCACAAAAGCACATTCTGGGGTATATGGATGACTGCCGTTGCCGGATTGACTGCTTTCTATATGTTCCGCTTGTACTTCCGCATTTTCTGGTGGAAAGAGACTGATTGCAGCCACCACACTCCCCACGAAGCACCGGCTACTATGACATTGCCTCTTATATTCTTGGCCATCGTTACATGCGTTGCCGGCTTTATACCTTTCGGTGAGTTGGTAAGCGTCAACGGTCAACCCTATCATATACACCTCGATTGGAGTGTAGCCACCACCAGTATCATTGTTGCGGTGTGCTCAATTGCATTGGCAGCATGGTTGTATATGAAAGAGAACAAGAAACCTACTGCAATGGCCAATGCAACTCGCCCGTTGCATACAGCAGCAACACGCCGATTCTATATTGACGAAATATATCTATTTGTAACACACAAAATCATCTTTGCTTTGATATGTCGTCCTATCGCATGGTTCGACCGCCACATTATCGATGGTACAATGGATATGTTTGCCAACGTTACACAATGGGCATCGGCTCGCATCAAAGGCTTGCAATCGGGTTCTATACAAAGCTATGTATGGATACTCCTCATCGGCACATTGCTCATTGCAACCATAACAATATGCTGTTGTCTATAAAGTTGAAGATTTAATAAAAAGAAGGAACTATGAATTTTCTATCATTATTTGTGCTTATTCCTATCTTGATGATGGCAGGTCTTGCCATTGCAAGAGATATGAAACAGATACGCACGGTAGCAGTCACATTCTCTACCCTTCAACTGGGACTTGCTATCTATACGGTCATTAAATTTATGGCCGAACGTGCGGCAGGTAATACCCAAGAGATGCTTTTCCAAGCCTCTACGATGTGGTATGAACCTCTCAACATTCACTACGCAGTGGGTGTAGATGGCATTTCGATCGTAATGTTATTACTCACCGCTATCATTGTATTTGCCGGTGTATTTGCATCGTGGAAGATACAACCGCTATCAAAAGAGTTTTTCTTGTGGCTTACACTCCTTTCAATAGGTGTATATGGCTTCTTTATCTCGATAGACCTATTCACAATGTTTATGTTCTACGAGGTAGCCCTCATCCCTATGTATCTACTCATTGGCGTTTGGGGTAGCGGTCGCAAGAATTATTCGGCAATGAAACTTACCTTGATGCTTATTGGAGGTTCGGCATTGCTTATGTTAGGTATCTTGGGCATCTACTACCACTCGGCTCCCGAAGGTGGTACACTCACAATGAACATTCTTGAGATTGCACACAACAATGCCATCCCTCACGAGTGGCAATACTACTTATTCCCCTTGACATTTGTAGGATTTGGTATCTTGGGTGCTATGTTCCCCTTCCACACATGGTCGCCCGATGGTCACGCAGCAGCACCTACCGCCGTATCGATGCTCCACGCAGGTGTATTGATGAAATTGGGAGGCTACGGCTGTTTCCGCGTTGCCATCTACCTGATGCCTTTTGCGGCACAAGAGTTGTCATGGATATTCCTTATCCTCACCGGTATCAGCGTTGTATATGGAGCCTTCTCGGCTTGTGTACAAACCGACTTGAAATACATCAATGCCTACTCATCGGTGAGCCACTGCGGCTTGGTACTCTTCGCCATCCTGATGCTCAACAATACAGCAATGACAGGAGCTGTAATGCAAATGCTCTCGCATGGTCTTATGACAGCCCTATTCTTTGCATTGATAGGTATGATATATGGACGCACACACACACGCGATATACGTGAAATGGGCGGCTTGATGCAAAT
Organism: Bacteroidaceae bacterium; assembly: GCA_017561285.1. Taxonomy (GTDB): domain Bacteria; phylum Bacteroidota; class Bacteroidia; order Bacteroidales; family Barnesiellaceae_A; genus Barnesiella_A. The sequence goes on along the minus strand of JAFZDG010000315.1, from coordinate 19,433 downwards.
TATGCCATTCCTCTCGGTATGCTATGTAATAGCCGGTTTGGCATCGTTAGGATTGCCCGGATTGAGCGGATTTGTTGCTGAAATGACCATCTTTGTAGGTTCATTCCAACACACCGATACATTCCACCGCGTATTTACCATCGTTGCTTGCTGCTCAATAGTAATCACCGCCGTTTATATCTTGCGCGTTGTGGGCAAGTTGCTCTACGGTGCAGTACAAAACGAGCATCACCGCGAGTTGACAGATGCCACATGGTGGGAGCGCCTATCGGCCGTCACTCTCATCATTTGTGTTGCTGCAATAGGATGTCTTCCCGGATGGATTTCAGACCTTATCAGTAACAGCCTTAACGCTATTGTAGAACGCTTATCATAATCACATAGATATGGATTTGTCACAATATTTTTTGATATGGGAGTATATGAAACCCGAGTTGCTCTTATTATTAGCAACCATACTCCTTTTCTTCATCGACTTATTTGCCTCACCCCGCTTCCTCGATAAGTGGTTCTCGGGCATAGCATGCGTGTTGCTTGCTGCAGTTACAGCAGTGAGTTGCATACCCGGTAACGAAACACATACCCTCTTTGCCGGAATGTTTGTCAACACACCTATGACAACAGCTATGAAGATGGTATTGAATATAGGTACAATACTCGTTTTGTTGCAAGCCCACGCATGGGTTAATGGCGAGGCTTGTCGTGTGCGTCGTGGAGAGTTCTACGAGTTGATGTTCTTTACCCTCTTTGGTATGTACCTGATGATTTCATCGGGACACTTCCTCATCTTCTTCATCGGACTCGAAACCGCATCTCTGCCTATTGCAGCGCTGGTTGCATTCAACAAACAAGGCGAACACTCATATGAGTCGGGTGCTAAATACTTATTCAACGCAGTATTCTCATCGGCAATCTTCTTGATGGGTATCTCGTTTATCTACGGTATTTCAGGCTCTCTCTACTTCGACGATATAGCCGCCACAGCTACAACCAACACAGCTCTCTTTGTCGTTGCATTGGCCTTTATCATTACAGGTATAGGATTCAAACTTTCGCTTGTACCCTTCCACTTGTGGACTGCCGATGTATATCAAGGAGGCCCCACAGCTGTTACTGCCTACTTGTCGGTAATCTCTAAGGGAGCTGCAGCATTTGCATTCATTTGGGTACTTTTCAAGACCTTCAGCCCTGCCCCCGAAGTATGGCAAGGCATACTCTATGTACTCATCATCCTCACCATTACATTGGGTAATCTCTTTGCCATTCGCCAAAAAGATTTGAAACGCTTCTTGGCCTTCTCATCTATCTCGCAAGCCGGTTACATTATGTTGGGCGTGATGGCCTACAGCGCACAAGGTCTTACAGCACTTGTATATTATATCTTGGTATATATATTCTCCAACTTGGCTGCCTTTGGTGTAATTGCTACCATTGAGCACAAGACCGGTAAAGTGGGTATGGACGACTACAATGGCTTGTATAAGACCAATCCCAAACTCAGTCTGGCAATGATGCTTGCTATGTTCTCTTTGGCCGGTATTCCGCCATTTGCAGGTTTCTTCAGCAAGTTCTTCATCTTTGCATCGGCCGTTCATAGTGGTTTCTATGTACTTGTGTTCATAGCATTGCTCAATACCATCATCTCGTTGTACTACTACTTGTTGGTTGTAAAAGCGATGTTTATCAACGAGAACGAAAATCCCATTGAGACAATCAAAACAGGTTGCTATGGTCGCACAGGTCTCGTTATCTGCGTAGCCGGTATCCTCTTGCTCGGTTTGGCAAGTTGCGTATATGGTTACTTGTCGGGATTGAGTCTTACCGTTGGATTATAATGAAGGTGTAAACCACACTTATAAACAAAATAAACTAAGGAGACTGTGTCAAAATTCAGGATTTTGGTACAGTCTCCTTTTAAATGAGAGTTGCTTGCACATCTAACGTTGCATATTCTTTGTGACAAAGGGTTACTCTACAGCAACAAACTTTTCTTTCTCGACATACCATATGCACCCTTCGACATGGGTATAGCCCATATCTCTGACAAGCTGCATATATTCCGATACTTTTTCTTTGTATTCTTCGCGCTCTAACGCACCAAATTTGTAATCGACTACCGTTACACGATTGCCATCAATAACTACACGATCGGGGCGATTTATTTTCTCACCCCATTTGAGTATGGACGTTTCGGTAACGACCGTTACCTCGGGGTTGAACCACCGACTTGTCTGAGGCAACGAAATCAGTCGTACAATCTCTCGTTCCATATCGGCACTATTACTACCCTTCAATTTACCTTCGCGCTCATAACGTTGCACCACATCATGCACATCGGCAGCACACACTATCTCGGCCAATATCTCGTGCATAAAGATACCATGATTTTGCTTCTCATTACCACTCTTATTTCGAGAGGTTATGCGTTGCTTAAGACGCGTACTATCGGGCACTACAACATTATAAGTCACATCGAGCATCTGCACCTCGGGTTTCGTCTCGGCAATAGGCATCCAATCGACACCTACCTCATATATATCCACTTCTATTTCCTCTAAGGCACTATCCTCTTCATAGGTCCATTGCTCTGTCCGCTTGGACGTAGAGAGGTCTATAACGCCCACTTCCTCTCTATCAATCAATGGCATACCAAGTACATCATTGATAAGATTGCCTACGCTGTTACTATCGCCCTTAGGCTTCACAAACGTGCAGGCAATCAGTTCTTGCTTAGCACGAGTAAAGGCCACATATAAGGTATTGAGACAATCGACATACTCGTTCATAAACTCGGCATAGTATTGCGCTGCAAATATTGTATTTGGCAACGCGGTTGTATAATCGACCGGCAGAACAGGCAATCGATTGTAAGGTGGTCTGTCGGGCACAAACCATTTGAGATGAGACGGATTACGCCTATTGGCCGACAAAGTCCATGTTGCATAGGGCACAATCACCACCGGGAACTCCAATCCTTTCGATGAGTGAATAGTCATAACTGTTATAGCATCGAGATTCTCCGGCAACTTTACAGCAGCCTTAGCTTCTCGCTCTCCCCACCATCGAAGGAAAGAATACAGGTCGGCCGTATGTGTTTGGCAAAATTCTACAACCCTATCTTGGAAAGCCTCAATATAAGCCACATAGGCCGAATTGTTGTTCAAGCGGAACTTGTCGATAATGCACTCACACATCTCAAACAGAGGTTTGGAAGCTATTTCGTTTATGAAGTCGCGCAAGGCCGGTTCTATAGCATCTTCGCTACCACGACGACCAAAGTATTGCATCATCACATTCGACACAAGTTCCTCTCTATCAACATCGCTTTCAGCATTTATCAAACCATACTCGTACGATAACACCAACTCGTTGATAGGATATGATGGATTTTGTAAATAGCGCAATATACCCACAATAAGTTGTACCGGTGGAGCTTTAGATATCAATAGCGACTCATCCGATACCACTCGGATATCGTGCAAGCTACTAACACCTTCCACCGCAAGGTTCAACAACATTTCAACAATGCTACGTCCCTCATCATGGAAACGCACAAGAAAAGCTATATCACGCTGCCTGTATCCTTTGTCAAACAACTCCTTGAGTAAATTGGGTAGTTGCTTCAAGATATGTTCGTTATAAACATCTTTATTGTTGACATGCAGCACCTGCATCATAACTCTACCCGGCTTATCGACATAATCGGGCGATACGTTCTGTGCTACTTCGGCAAAGATTTTTTCCAACTCGGGCTTTTTACCCTTCACATTAGCCATTTCATACTCTTTTTTCAACTGATCTTGCAACAGCCTGGCTGCACCCATGAAAAAAGTATTATTGAACTTTACCACATTGGCACAACTGCGCCAATTGGTATCTCGGCCGTCATTTACACTATGATAATTATATTTCTCGAGCTCTTCGTGCAACAATCGCCAGTCGGAGTTGCGCCAACGATATATACTCTGTTTCACATCACCCACAATGAGATTTTCGTTCTTCCAGGCCAAGCTCTCGTTGACCAACGGCTCGAAATTGTCCCACTGGAAGTTGGAGGTATCCTGAAACTCATCTATCATATAGTGTGCAATGCGCGTACCCACTTTTTCATATATAAACGGAGCATCGCTCTCGTTTATCAGACCTTTCAGTATATCGGGTGTTCTCGATAGAAGCAAACTATTGTTTTCACTTTCATAACGAGTCACATATTCATCTATGGTAGATAGCACTCCCAATGCATATATATGCTTGAGACATACAGGTACCGAGTTATACTCTACCATCAAAGAGTCTAATCGTTCGGCAAACTGTGTGAACTCCGGCCTAAGTGCATGGGTAAGACCATCTTCTCCTATAGGATGCTTTTTGAGTTTCGAGGAGTTGAGCCATTTATCCGAAATAAAATATCGGTTAAAGGTGTCTATTGCTGCCTTTAACTCTTTTGCGGTCTCATACGATTGCACATTTGCGAGTTTGTCGAAACAAACAATCCACCCGCGCTGAAAAAGTTCTTTTGTAAGTCCCAGCCGAGCTATTGCTTCTATCACGTGTTGCGAAGCCGCAATCACTTGGTCACGTACTGCAATACGATGTGCTTGCAGTGCTTCTATATACTCTCTATACGACTGCAAATTGTGTTCTTGCAGTTTACTGCGAAACTTCTTATACTCCTCTTTTTCAAGCTCTTTGGCCAAAGTTGTAATATCCGAACCATCAAATATATTCCACTTACCGTCTTGACGTATATTTTCATCGGCATACTGCATAAGCCACTCAAGCACCTCCGGGTTATCTTCCAGCTCTCCAAACATACTATCTATCGCAGCTGTGGCTACATAGCTCGAGTCCATCTCTACCTCATAACCTCCTTGCAGACCTACCTCACGTACAAATGCACGCAATACCTGCTGAAAGAAACTATCAATAGTAGATATATTGAAATAAGAAAAGTCGTGTAACAATTGCTGTAAAACTTGCGTAGCATGACTCTGCAATTTTATCACATCGCAATCAAATGCACGACAAAGGTCTTTACAGTATTTCGATTCGGAAGGACGATAGGCCAATACCTCCAACTGCTTAACAATACGCTGCTTCATCTCGGCAGTGGCTTTATTGGTAAAGGTTACTGCCAAGATGCGGCGATGTGTATTGTTATAATTTTTATAAAACTGATACCCCTCATCCGTCTCTTTGCGACGACCGAGAAGCATCTTTATATACTCATAAGTGAGCTTAAAGGTCTTTCCCGAACCGGCTGAGGCTCTGTAAACGTTAAGCATATCAATATTCTATATTATTCGTGCTTTATATCCCTCTTTGGTGAGTATGGCCAATACCTTCTCGCGGTGGTCACCTTGCACAAGTATCTCTCCATCTTTGTCCGAACCACCCACACCACACCCCGATTTAAGGAGTTTAGCCAGAGACTTGAGGTCGGCTGCAGTACCCACAAATCCGGTTATCAATGTTACGGCTTTACCGTTACGATGACGTTTATCGAGTTTTATACGAAGGTTTTGTTTGGCGGGTGGCAAGGTTGCCTCCTCCTCCACTTCGCCGGTATCATATTTAAAATCGGGGTTGGTCGAATAAACTACCGCCAAGCGATCTTTCCAATCATTATCGTGTGCCATAGGATATTATTTTTTTATTATGGCGAAGATAGCGAAAAGCTGACAAAAAGCCTATACATTCCTACCAAAAATATGTAAATTTGCATACCATACAATAAAGCCCGATATACTCCGTTATATAATAAGGCCAAATGAGCAGAAAATGAAATCAGACAACACAACGATACAATACACCACACGCATTGCACATATAGCCCTAACGCTTATATTGTGCCTTATGGCGATATATACGCCCCATACACAAGCCTTGCCCCTTGAGCACTATGCCACCCACTCGATGTTGAGTAGCGGCAAATGGTATAAGATAAGTGTTACCGAAAGCGGCATACATCAAATAAGCTACTCACAACTGAAGAGTTGGGGATTTAACGATCCTTCACGCGTGCGCATTTACGGATACGGAGGCAAGGTATTGTCGGAGATATACAGCGACAGCGATATTGATGACCTTCCACAGATACCTGTTATTCACAACAACAACCGCATACTCTTCTATGCACAAGGTACTATCAAATGGCAATACTTAGAGTCAGATAACAAGATAGTGCATCGACAAAACACCTACTCTACTGCCGGATACTACTTTATCACAGAGAGTGATGTTGAGGTTGCCGAGACTCCCGAAGCAGCACTCAACACATCGGCCGACGGCTCGATAATAGACCTTTACGATGGCTATTCGCTACACGAAGAAGAGTTGGTATCGGTGAGCAAAACCGGTCAGGTATTTCTGGGTGAAGATTTCCGTTTTACGCAGACACGCAATTTCGCATTTGACATACCGGGTATTGACACAGCCAGCCCTATGACCGTAAACGTTGCCTTTGGAGCCAAGATTATGACAACCAAAGGCTCTCTACGTATGTATCATAATGGCAGCCTCATATCGAATGACGAAAAGTGGGGCATTGCAGCCAATCGCGACAACACGTACGAGTTTATGAAATACATTACTCCTACAGCCACCACGACCCCCCGAGGTGGACGTGAAGAGTTTACCATTACATACAATTCGGGAGGCGGAACTACCGTAAATGCCAATCTCGACTATATACGTCTTACATACAAACGCAAGTTGCAGTTATATGGCGGACAGGTACAATTCAGAGTTTACAACAACATTGGCAACCAAAGTTTTGCCATTGCAGGTATGAACGACCAATGTATTGTATGGGATATAACTACCCAACACACGCCATTGCTTGTGAAAACAACAATAGAGAACGGTATTGCGACATTCGCTCCGGCACTATCACAAAGAGAATACATAGCATTTGATCCATCGACCACCTTCCCATCGCCATCGGGTGTGGGCAGCATTGCCAACCAAGATTTACACGCTTTGGAAACACCCGATATGGTAATATTGGCTCCGGCACAATTTATGACACAAGCACAACAAGTGGCAGCCCTGCACGAAAGTGTCGATTCGATGCTCGTTCACGTCATCAACCACGAATGGGTATTTAACGAATTTTCTTCGGGAACTCCCGATGCCGTAGCGTATCGCCGACTGATGAAGATGTTTTACGACCGTTCGTTGGCACAACCACAAGGCCGACAGACAAAGTACCTATTGCTCTTCGGACGTGGTTTCTATGACAATCGCCGCATAACAAGCGAGATAAAGAAATGTAACTACCAAACACTACTCACCTATCAAAGTCCTCGTAGCGAGAACGAAACATACTCATATACCAGCGACGATTTCTTTACCTATATCGAAGATGGTACTACGGCACAAAATAGTATCAACTTTATGAATATAGGTGTAGGACGCTTTCCTGTCAAAAGCGAAGAAGAGGCCAACACCGTCGTAGAGAAGTTATACAACTACGTATATAAGCCCAACTATGGCAGTTGGCGCAACCAAGCTATTGTTGTGGCCGATGATGGCAACTCAAACACCCACATGAAACAAGCCGAGAGTGCTATATCGTATTGGCTCAACGACAAACCCGACCTGTTTGTCAACAAAGTATATATCGATGCCTATAAAGAGGAGAATACCTCTACCGGTCGCACATTCCCCGAAGCAAAGAAACAGATGATGCGCCTACTCAAAGAGGGACAATTGGTGCTCGACTACATTGGCCACGCCAACTCGGTGGGCTGGACGGCCGAAGACTTGCTCAACATCAACGATATCAAGACTCTATATCTCAAGAACCTTCCATTTATGTTCACTACCACCTGCGACTTCAGCCGATGCGACTCGGAAGAGACTTCGGGTGGCGAATACTTCTTCCTCAACGGACAAGGTGGTGCTATAGCCTTGCTATCATCTACTCGTGTGGCATGGATCAACGAGAATGGCCGCCTCAACAATGCAGTGAGCGAATATCTCTTTGAGCGTGATGATGACCAACAATATTATCGATTGGGCGACATTGTGAGAAAAGGCAAAAACCAAATAACACAACAATACCGCGAAGCCCCCAGCCGCTACTCGCCCGATAGCAACAAACTCGTATATGCTCTCTTGGGCGATCCGGCTATGCGACTTGGATATCCCACCCACCAAGCTCATATATCGTCTATTAACGGTATTGCAATAGGCAACGATATTGTTATCGATGCCAGCGCCAATGTATCTATCGAAGGTTATATTCTCACCCCCGATGGAAAAGAGGCTCCCGACTATAACGGTGAGGTATTCGTAACACTATACGATGCCGAAAAAACCACAACATCGAACGGCTATGATGATAGTCCCAAAATAGAGTTTCAAGAACGCACCAACAAACTCTTTGCCGGTCGCACACAAGTAACAGGCGGAAAATTTGATATTAGCTTCAAAATGCCCAAAGAAACCAGCTACTCAAACAAGGCCGGTCGCTTGGATATATATGCCTACAACCTCACAGGCGATGAGGCAAGTGGTGCTTGTACCGACTTTATAATAGGTAGCAAAGTTAACACATCATCAACCGATACAATAGGTCCGGACATAACCTACTGTTATCTCAACTCGGCCAACTTCAGCGATGGTGATGTAATAAACGAATCGCCTATGCTCGTTGCAGCTATCAGCGACTCATCGGGCATTAACTTATCTACAGCCGGTATAGGTCACAATATGACTATTGTAATAGACGATGAGATGTCTTATACCGACGTTAGCGACTACTATACCCCCGACACAACAGGATACTCGGGTGTGATTTTCTACCCCATCAGCAACCTCGATGAAGGCGAACACACATTGAAACTGCGTGTATGGGACAATGAAGGAAACTCATCTACCACACACCTATACTTCAGCGTGCTCAAAGGCAAAGCGCCCGATATATACAAGGTATATGCCGACCAAAATCCGGCTCGCACATCTACCAACTTCTATATCGAACACGACCAACCGGACGAAACCATTACCGTAGGTATATCTATCTATAACATCAATGGTATGCTCGTATGGAATACACAAAAGTCGGGTGTATCGAATATGTTCAAGAGTTTCCCCATCACATGGAACCTTACCAACAATAGTGGCGGCAAAGTACCCGGAGGTATATATCTGTATCGAGCAACCATCTCGACCGATGACGAACACTTCTCTACCACATCGCGAAAACTACTTGTAGCACCCAAACGATAACCCAATATCGACATATCAAATGCCCCTTGTCAGATGCCCCTCTGCAAGGGGCATTGAATATTAAGAACATCAAGGCATAATACATAAGTAAACTTGTTGCTTCTACACACGATTTGTATTATCTTTGCAGTAGATAATCAATTGTTGCAATATCACTTATATATAGATTTTTTATGAAAATAATAGCAGTAGGTTGGAACTACCGAGCACACAATACCGAGATGGGACGCAAAGAGGAATGTGGCAATCCTGTCGTATTTCTCAAACCCGAGACAGCACTTCTCAAAGATGGCAAGCCTTTGTTTTTGCCACCATTCAGCAACCGTATAGAACACGAAGCCGAGATTGTAGTGCGTATATGCCGAGTTGGTAAGAATGTAGCACCTCGATTTGCACACCGCTACTACGATGCATTGACATTGGGCGTAGATTTCACCGCACGCGACTTGCAACAAGAGTTGCGCCAAGCCGGTGCGCCATGGGAGCTGGCCAAAGGTTTTGACGGCTCGGCAGCCATAGGTACGTGGATACCCAAAGAGGAGCTTCCGATAGAAACGGGTATAGACTTCAGTCTGCAAGTCAACGGAAATACCGTACAAACAGGTAATACCTGCGATATGATACATAGCATAGACAATATCATAGCCTATGTGAGCCGTTTCTTCACGCTCAAAATGGGCGATTTGATATATACCGGAACTCCTGCCGGAGTGGGTCCGGTTGCCATCGATGACCACATAACAGGATACATCGACAACAAGAAGGTATTGGATTTCAATATAAAGTAATAGAGATATTATATATGACACACACACAACCCAATAACTACTCTATATACCTGATTGTGGCAACACTGCTTGTAGCTATTTGCAACTCGTTTCAAGCCTACAGTTTGCCGGTGCAACATTATGCCAATGAGTCGGTACTGAGTAGTGGTAAGTGGGTAAAAATATCGACCTCGCATAAAGGCGTACATTGCATAGATGCCGCCACACTGCAAGCGTGGGGATTTACCGATGCGACATCGGTGAGTCTATATGGCAAAGACGGATATATGCTCCCCGAGACTTTTGATAACAATGACAACGATGACTTGTGCCCTCTGCCGGTATATGTAGAGAATGGCAATCTATATTTCTATGCATCGGGTAGCACTCAATGGCAACAAAACGGCAATGCCAACAGTTGGACACACACCAACAACTATTACTCGGACATTACATTCTACTTTCTCACCGACAGCCGAGAGCAAGTAGCTATGCAACAAGCCGATACCCAATGGAGCGATGGTATTGCTATGACTACATTTGATGAGTATGCGGTATATGAAAATGACCTCATTTGCTTGGGACAGACCGGTCGTTTGTACCTCGGCGAAGATTTGCTATACAACAATACCATTCGACTCAATGCACCCGGTATAGCCGGAGATAAAATAACAATACAAATTGCGGCCGGCGCAAATGCCACTACAACATGCACCCTCACAACACGACGTGGCAATACGACACTTACGCCCAATATGACGGTAAAAGCATCGGACTCATACACTTACATCAAAGAGGCAACACAGACCTATACAATACCGGCCGGCGAGCAAATTGAGTTGTCATTTACAGCCAAGTCGTCGGGTACAATCAAGAACTTCTACCTCGACTATGTGCGAATGTTCTATACCCGTCACCTGACAATGGACAATTCTCCCCTACACTTCCGCAACGTACAACCGAATGGTAATTATTATGCCATAAACACAAAACAAAGCGTTAGCAACAACATTCGTGTATGGGATATTACCGATGTAAATGCACCTCTTATACACAGCACTCAAGAGGTAAATGGCAAAGTTGTTTTTACGCCTCTCTCTCAGGGTGATGTATGCAACGAATATGTAGCTTTCGACATCAGTAAAGACCTCTCTACACCGCAATTTGTATGCAACGTCGAGCATCAGAACCTACATGGTATCGATTACATACCCGATATGATTATTCTCACCAGCCAAGCCTTTATCAACGAGGCCGAAAAGATTGCTCAGATACACCGTCAAAACGACCATATGAAGGTATTGGTATGCGACCAATTATCGGTATTCAACGAGTTCTCGGGAGGAACCCCCGATGCAACAGCCATACGCCGTATGATGAAGATGTTCTACGATCGCGCCCAAGCCCTCTATGTCAATGCTCCTCAATACTTACTGTTATATGGTCGTAGCTCATACAACAACCGAGCTATCAGTGCCAAACTTCACAATGATGACAACAAGTTATTGATAACATACCAGTCGGAGAGCAGCACCGACCAACGCTACTCTTATATGACCGATGACTACTATGGTTTATTGGGCGATAATACCGGCAAAGACATCACATCGGAAGAGATAAACCTGAGCATAGGTCGCATACCGGTAAAGAATATTGATGAATCGCAAAAGGTGTATAACAAATTGATTACCTATATCAACCAAAAGCCCACTCGTAACCTGTGGAAAAACAAAGCTTGCTTTATAGGTCTCAATGGCGACAACAACCTGCATATACACCAAATGAACAACGTATCGCTCGAGACCATAGAGAAAGAGCAACAACACATCGTTGTTGACAAGATATATATGAGTGCCTACAACTCTCGCCCTAATGCGCCATATGAAGGTGCACGAGATCAGATATATCGCAATCTCGAAGAAGGGGCTTTCATATATAGTTATATGGGACATGCCGGTCACACATCAATAGGCACGAATGTTATCAATATAACCCACGCCAAAGAGATGACAAACAATTTATGGCCCGTATTTATCACAGCTACCTGCGATGTGTGCCCCTTTGATAAAGACGAGAACTCGGTGGGTGAGGAACTGTTCCGTAACGAAAAAGGTGGTTTTATAGCACTATATACAACCACCCGCACCGTATATACCACCGGAAACGAAAGAATGAATCAAGCGCTGCTACATGAGTTTTACATACCCGGTGCAGATGGGAAAATACGGTTGGGCGATGTAATGCGCCGAGCAAAGAAAAAAATGCTCCACGACAATAAAGGCAATCGCATAAGCGATGCCAATAAACTGAAGTATTGTTTGATTGGCGATCCGGCATTGGCCATACCCCTACCCACACACGACATAGTCATTGAGAGCATCAATGGTAAGTCGGTAACAGACAACTCCATCATAAACATACCGGCCAACGGAGAGGTAATCCTGACAGGCTCAATATACAACAAGACAAACAACATAGCCACCGACTACAACGGCGTACTATGCTACGAGATGTATGATGCCGAAGAGAAGAAAACAGCCCAAGAGAAAATTGGAACAACCGGAACGGTTCTCACAGAGGAGTTTGGCATACGACAATACAAACTTATAACCGCTGCCGACACCATCGTCAATGGCCGTTTTACCACAACTTTCCGCATTCCGGCTCAGACATTGCAGAGCGATACCACCACACTCATCAGTTTATATGCCTTTGACACAAACAGCGGCATAGAAGCTGCAGGCTATTGCAAAAACATTGTTATAGATGGTGTGAATGAAACAGCTCAAGATGTAACCGCACCCATTTTTTCACAAATATGGATTGGCAACAATCGGTTTAGCGAGGGGGGCTCTGTAGAATCCAACACCCTGTTTCACTGCGATATCAGTGACATTGAGAGCGGTATTGCGTGCAATGAAATAGCTATAGGCAAACATATGACCTTGCGCATAGACGGCCAGATTGAGTGCAACGATCTCGCAGGCTACTACAGCCCACACAACGAATATGGAAAAGGCAGCATCGACTACCCGTTGACCAACCTATCGGTCGGTACACATCAAATTACAGTCAAAGCATTTGACAATGCAGGCAATGCCTCAGAAATAACCGTTTCGTGTACTGTAGAAGCCGAGCTATCTACCCAGTATGAATTGCAAGTAGCAGAAAATCCGGCTATCACACAAGCCACCATAAGCCTCAGCAGAGCAATAGAACCGGGAATGACCATACGCTACGTTATTACCGATAGCCACACCGGCAAGGAAGTGTGGACAACCGAGACACAAGCAACTGAGGTTATATGGAACATACCCGATAGCAACAAAGCCACCCCCGGCCAATACAATACATATGCACTGATTGACACCGGGACAAAAAAAATTGTGACCAAAGAGAAAAAAATAATTGTCCTTGCGCAATAAAATGTATATAAATGCTGTTATATAAAGGTGAAATAAACTCAACAAATATTATTGCATGAATAAGAGAAATATAATATCAATCGTAACATTACTACTGAGCACACTGCTTTTTATGAATGCCTACGGACAAGGTGAGGTTGTAAAACAATTTAATCCTGTCAATAGTGGTGCAACATCGCTTACCATTGCCCCCGATGCACGCGGTGCCGGTATGGGTGATATAGGTGCTGCAACCGATCCCGATGTAAACTCACAATTCTGGAATGCATCGAAATATGCATTTGCTTATAGCGATGCCGGCATCGGATTGTCATACACCCCCTGGTTGAGCAAATTGGTCAATGACATTTACTTGGCCAATCTCAGTGGTTACCTTAAGTTTGGAGAGGGCAGCCCTCAAGCTGTGAGTGCCTCATTGCGCTATTTCTCGTTGGGTAGCATTATCCTCACCAACCAAAACGGTGATGAAGTAAACAGTATCAACCCCTTTGAAATGGCGGTAGACTTGGGCTACTCACGCAAGCTGTCGGAGAGTTTCTCTATGGGTGTTGTATTGCGCTATATCTACTCCGACCTCGGTTTCCAATACGATGAGAGCGGTAGTGCAACCGGAAGTGTAAAAGGAGCATCGGCATTTGGTGCCGACATATCGTGGTATCACACCAGCTATCCTATCATTGCACGCAATGAGTGCCAATGGACTTGGGGTATGAACATCTCGAACATCGGTTCGAAACTTGCCTACGACAATGGTAACGAGCCGGCATTCTTGCCCACCAACCTCAAGTTGGGTACAACATTTCTCTTCCCCATTGCCGACAAAAACACAATGTCGATAAACATCGATGCCAATAAGTTGCTTGTACCTTCAATGCCTCAAGAGTATCAATTCAAGAATGCCGATGGAACAACCGACTTTGACGCATACAACGCAGCCCGCGAAGAGTATTACAATATGTCACCGTTTGAGGGTATAGCCAAGTCATTCTATGATGCTCCGGGTGGCTTTGAAGAGGAATTGCGCGAGATAAACTTCTCGGTAGGTATTGAGTACTCATACAACCGACAATTCTCACTTCGCGCCGGATACTATTATGAAGACGAATACAAAGGCAACCGCCAATTCTTCTCATTCGGAGCCAGCTTTGCCTACAGCGTATTGCAAGTAGATGCCGCCTACCTTTTGGCAACAGCAGCATCGAGTCCTCTCGACCAAACATTGCGTTTCACACTTTCGTTTGACCTCGAAGGTATTAAGAATCTTGTAAGATAAAACATAATCCCTATGAAAATAAGAGTGGGAATGGGCTATGATGTACACCGCTTAGTCGAAGGTCGTGACCTTTGGTTGGGCGGTGTACGCATTGAACACACAGCCGGTCTATTGGGGCACTCGGATGCCGATGTGCTCATACACGCCCTTTGCGATGCACTATTGGGAGCTGCCAATATGCGCGACATTGGCTATCACTTTCCCGATACAGCAGGCGAGTATGCCGGTATCGATAGTAAAATTCTGTTGCGCAAAGTAGTAGCGTTATTGGCCGAAAAAGGCTACCATATAGGCAATGCCGATATGACAATCTGCGCCGAACGTCCCAAACTCAATCCACACATTCCGGCAATGAAAGAGACCTTGTCGGCCTGTATGGGTATAGATATTGATGACATCTCTATCAAAGCCACAACAACCGAGAAGTTGGGTTTTACCGGCCGCGAAGAAGGCATTTCGGCCTATGCAGTGGTACTCATAGAAAAATAGCCTATCAAGATGAATATCCTTCAAAACATATCGGACAAGATGAATATACTCGACAAACATCCTCGGCGATGTATGTGGGGTATGACAGCATTTGCGGTGATATACTATTTGATTGTATCACTGCAAGGAATCGACTTTGCCGATGAAGGATTTTCGCTCACGTTTTATCAGAATATCTACACCCACCCCGCCGATGTTGAGTATCTGTTTCTTTATTACCTCACCGGTGTGATAGGTGGTATATGGGAAATATTGTTTGGATGGCTGGGTACATACGGATACCGCATACTTTTTGCCATCACATCAGGTGCCATCGTTCTTACAACCTTTGCCATACTCAAGCCCTACTTTCGAGCATCAACGATTGTCATAGGCACACTTGCATGTGTGCTATGGCCGGGATTGTGCTTGTATTATTTCAATCACGATTGTCTTACCATCTTGCTTTTCTTACTCACCATCTACGCTGCAATGAAAGGTGTAAGAGGGAATAACATATCGTGGTGGATAATGGGTTTTATGCTCATAGTCAATGGAATGACACGACTGCCCAACATAGCATTGGTAATACTCGCACTCATACCTTTGGTAGAAGCCAACTACTCGGGCTATTATTATAAAGCAGGGCAAAATATGCTACGCATATTGGGAGGTTTTCTCATCGGCTCGTTGCTTATGTTCATATTGCTCTATTCGCTACAGCACCTACGCATATGGTTTGCCTCTATAGGCTCACTCTTTGTAATGAGTGGCGATGCTTCCGACACCCACAGCATCAAGAATCTCATAGGTACTTACACCTATACCTACAAAGCCATATTCACAAGTAGTCTGTATGGATTTCTCATCTGTATGGTCTATATCATAGCCACACAATATATCAAATTGAAAGGCAGCAAACTGATAGCGGGAGTTATATGCTCGGCACTCTTCTATGCAATGCTTGTACGCAACCATTATGCTATGTGGGGCGCAGTAACAGCAGCATCTATAGTTTATGCCATCAGTTTCCGTCACGACCGCAACCATTTTATATTGGCACTTGCCTCACTTGCGGCACTTGTTGTCATACCCCTTGGAGGCGATTCATATGCCAATATCTGCAATTCATGTATGTGGTTGGGTATGCCTATGCTCATAGACCTTATACGCCGTCCCATCAAGTGCAATATATGCATAGACGACAAGCAAGACAGACATTACACCATATCAATAGACAATACCCATTCACGCCATATACATATTATGGCAGGCGTGGCATTTATCTTTTACGTTGCCACCCATAGTGTATGCTACTTTGACGATGGCAGCCGCTTGCAGAAAACTCACCGTACACAAATAGCCACAGCAGCAACGACTTACACCTCGCAAGAGCGAGCGGCCATCATCGACAGGATTGTAAGCAGCACTCTGGCACACCGTATGGAGGGAAACTATCTGCTTGTCTTTGACAATGCACCTATGCTACACTACCTCACCGGTATGCAACCCTATTTAGGCTCACCGTGGAGCACCTTCTGGGGTGCAGATATGTTTGAGCGTCAACTCTTTGATGCCGAACATAGCGCACGTCAGCTTCCCCTGATAGCCATACCACACTTCTATTATCGAGACCTGTCAAAAACCGATTATCTCAATGCCATAGAGCATCCCGAGATGTATGAAAAAGCTCAGATATTGGCCGGTTTCATACAACGAAACGGCTACTACGAAGTATATAACGACAACTACATCACGCTCTTGAAAATACCCCAATAATTGACAATCAAAAGTCAATCAAAAGTCAATAGAGATTAACACATTTACAACATATTATAATTGCATATTACCGAAAATATTACGTACCTTTGCACTCTTAAAGGCAGTTATTATATATGACAACAAAGGAACGAATATTGGTGGGTATGAGCGGCGGAGTTGATAGCTCGGCTGTATGTATGTTGCTACAAGACGAGGGCTTCGAAGTTGTTGGTCTCACCCTGCGTATGTGGGATGTTCCGGCACAATTCTCATCGCCTCATCAAGAAGAACCCAATCATATCTTAGAGGCGCGTGAACTGGCCAATAGACTGGGCATCGAACATCACACACTCGATATTCGTGAAGCCTTCAGAGCCGAAGTTGTACAAGCTTATATCGATGAGTATATGCGCGGGCGCACACCCAATCCTTGCGTTATGTGCAACCGCTTTTTTAAGTGGAAATACCTACTCGATGAAGCCGACCGCCTACACTGCAACCGCATTGCCACCGGACACTACGCCCGCATTATAGACCACGATGGTAAACCTATGTTGGCCTGTGGAGTTGACAACAAGAAAGATCAATCGTACTTTTTGTGGAGACTTACCGAAGAGCAATTGTCTCGTACCATTTTTCCACTTGGCGGTCGCGATAAACAAGAAATAAAAGAGTATGTACGGCAAAAAGGGTTTGTACAGAAAGCCGAGAAAAAAGAGAGTATGGAGGCCTGCTTTGTACCCGATGACTATCGAGATTTTCTGCGCGAGATGGTACCCGACCTCGACAGCCAAGTAGCAGGAGGATACTATGTAGATGCTCAAGGACGCAAAATAGGTCGACACAAAGGCTATCCGTTCTACACCATCGGACAACGCAAAGGGTTGGAAATAGCCCTCGGACATCCGGCATATGTAATTCGCATCAATCCGGCCAAAAACACCATTCGATTGGGCAATGCCGAAGAACTCTTGCAACAGACAGCACTACTTACAGGTGTGAGATTTGACAGCAAATATGAACCTCGCGAACAGCTTGCCGTACGCATTCGTTACCGCAGTACGCCCGTTGAGGCAACCATCGAGATGGTAGACGATGGCAACGCCATTATCCACTTTGCCGCCCCTGTATCGGCACTTACACCGGGGCAGTCGGCTGTTATATACGATGGTGACATTGTCGTGGGTGGAGGCATTATTGAAGACACCAAACTACTAAAGAAATATAGCAAACTATGAAAAGACTATTGATAAGCCTCTGCTTTATAGGCCTTATCTCACTAAATATTATGGGACAATCGAGTGCCAAATATCGCATTTGGCTCTCGGACAAAGCCGGGAGTGAATATTCGATAGAACATCCCGAAGCATTCCTGTCTCAAAAAAGCATTGAGCGCAGAGCCAAATGTCGTATAGAAATTACCGAACAAGATCTACCCATAAGCACTACTTACCGACAAAGTATAGAGAGCTTGGGGACAAAGATTATTGTATCCTCTCGGTGGATGAATACGGCTGTTATCGCGACCGATAATAAAGAGATATTGACTAAAATAGAAGCGCTGCCTTTCGTCACAAAAATAGAGTGTGTGCAGCCAAGCCTGAAAAACATCAAGACAGATATACCCCACCATAAAACTCGACTTTTGCAAGACGAGAGCTATTTAAGCAGACCAACCAACAGAGCGAAAAAAAATCCGCTCTACGGAATGGCTTGGGATCAACTGCATATGATAAATCTCGACTCGCTACACCAAGCCGGCTACTATGGCAAAGACATAACGATAGCCGTACTCGATGCCGGATTTCCGGATGTAGATACCCACCCATATATGAAGAATATACAAATCATTGGTACCCACGACTTCACTCAAAAAGCGTTTTCGTATAGCGGTGTAAGTCATGGCACAACGGTACTCATCTGTATGGCGGCATATGCACCGGGACGATATATCGGTGCAGCACCCGAAGCCAATTATGTACTGATAGTAACAGAAGATAACCGAGGCGAAAATAGCGTTGAGGAGGACTATTGGGCTGCCGGTGTAGAGATGGCCGATAGCATAGGTGCAGATATCATAAACTCTTCGTTGGGCTACAACACCTTCGATGATCCTTCTCAAGACTACACAACAGCCGACTTAGATGGTCAAACAGCATTCTCTACCCGTATTGCCAACATTGCCGCCCAAAAAGGATTGCTCGTAGTATCGGCTGCCGGAAACGAATATAACAACAGTTGGGAAAAAATAAACGTACCGAGCGATGCATTCGGAATACTTACAGTAGGTAGCGTTGATGTCGATGGTCAACATAGTTTTTTCAGTAGTATAGGTAACACCACCGATGGCCGCATCAAGCCCGATGTAGCAGCCATAGGTGAAGGCACATACATTATCAACAAAGATGGCTCAGTGTCGCAAACCACCGGCACGTCATTCTCTACCCCCATCATATCGGGTGCATTGGCATGTTTGTGGCAAGCACTACCTGATTTGAGTGC